>WJOQ01000255.1 GCA_009618505.1 Clostridia bacterium
GATCTAGGAGGGAGAAGTGGCTGGCAGAGGGAGGAAAGGATGCCCGCCAGAGAGCCAGGGAGATCGCTATAAATATCCTGGCTACCCATAAGCCCTTAGCAATCCCTTGTGAGGTGGATAAAGAAATAAGGAGTCTAGTAAAAGGACTGAGGCAAGGAGCAAAGGGAGTTCCTTTCTCATTATAGCCTCTTTTTCTTAGAGTCTTGAGATCGGTCTTTTCATTTCGCTTGTTATAGTTAATAATGGGAATGGCAAGGACGCGAGGGATTGACAAATTTTAAAATTGATATAATATAATATCGTAAAACGATATACCAAATATCAAGGGTTGATAAAGATAAATGAAGCAGAGAAAGACGTTAAAAGATCTAGGCAGAGAAGATACAAAAAGCTGAAGTGGAGAAAGTATATAAAGAGCTAAAAATAACACACGAGGGGGTGAGAAAGTAGGCAGAGCGTTAGCTCAAGGCAAAGGAAAGCTTTCCAAAGAGAGACATGTTCAATAATTAACATTTCTTTTGGAGGGGTTTTCCAAAACATATATCATAAAATAGGGAGGAGACAAGGAGATAAAATGATAAAAAATAAAAAAGTAAAGCCCATTTTAATAATGGTGGGGATAATGCTGTTATCGGTTTTTGCTATCAGTGGACTAACGTTTGCTGAAGTTACGATAACAGTTTGGGATTGGCACTATGGAGCTGGCCAGTTAGCTGGAGATGCCATGGAGGTGATGGATGCTATGTTCGCAGAAAAGTATCCTGATATCAAGATTAATCATGTAGGAATACCACACACTCCCTATTACGAGATATGGTTGGCTACGGCTGCAGCTCAAGAAGGGCCTGACGTTGTAATGATGCATGCGGATGGGGCTTATCTTACTGATTACAGGGACAGTCTGCTAACTCTCGACGACTATGTGGCTCCATGGATGGACGATCTTAGTGCATGGAATGACGTTCGTGCGAATAAAGATCCTGCTGAAGAGATCAAAGGGGTACCTTTTACTATACAAGGTCTTCCCTTCTACTGGAATAAGAAACTGTTCAGGCAGGCCGGCCTTGATCCTGAGAAAGCTCTCACAGAGTGGAATGATTTTATAGCTGGCTGTGACAAGCTGAAAGCAGCCGGGATCAACGCTCTTGGCTGGGGAAATAAAGAAGGTTGGGACTTTGATTGGTATGTACGCAACTTTATGGCTACAGCTTTGGGTTTGGAAGGAATAGCTGGATTCGCCACGGGCGAAACCAAATGGACAGATCCACGTATCATTAATGCCATAAGCATGGTTAAATACCTTCATGATCAGGGATACTTCACTGAAGGCGGGGACTCTCTTCCACTATTTATGGACGCTGGAGAACTCTTTTACACAGGACAAAGTGCGATTATGCTGGGTTTGACTTCCGATATATACTGTTGGAAGGATTTTGGAGATGCTCTTGCACCAGAAAATCTTGGGGTTTTCTGTAATGTCAATTATGAAGGTGCACCGTATAAGGATGCTTATAGTGCTGAAGCCGGTATGGCCTGGACGGTAACTGTTTGGTCTGCACATCCCGAGGAAGCAGTAAACTATATAAAGTTCATGACAAGTGCTGAAGCAGCAGTGCCCTTTGTTAATATTTGCGGGGGTATGCCCCCCAGCACCACAGTGGATGTCTCCAAACTTGAGGTATACCCGCAGTTCCATACACTCGTAGGCTTTATGACGAATCTTCTAGTTCCATATTACGGAGCTTACACTGGTACGGAAGTTGCGGATGTATTTATGAGAAGTGCTCAACTGATGATGGCTGGACAGATGACTCCAGAAGAGGTAGCTGCAGCTACCCAGGAAGCGATGCCGTAGAGTAAAAATGAACTAAAGATCAACGTTAACCAAAGCCAGAGGGGGATTTTTCTCTCTCTGGCTTGCTTTCTAGTAGATTTCTTTTAAAATTTCAGTGGTGGAATTTCGATTCCAAAGGAATAGGCTAATTTCTTTGGAGTGCTATGGAGTGAGATGTTGAAAAAAAGAGAGAAATAATATGTTAATTAAAGGAAGAGAGAGCGAGAGATATATGGGCTATCTTTTTCTTTTGCCTCTTATGTTATTTTTGGGAGTTTTTATCTTTTATCCCACTGTAGCAACAGTCTGCTATAGTTTTACCCGCTGGAATGGAGTAAAACCTCCGGTGTGGGTAGGGGTGCAAAACTTCCAGCGTTTACTCAAGGATAGAATATTCTGGCAAGCATTCAAGAATAATATAACACTTGCTCTTTATATCCCTATATGGCTATTCGTACCTTTGATCATAGCTGCTTTGTTACAGGAAGAGATACGGGGATGGAGGTTCTTTAAGTTAGTCTATTTTTTTCCCAATATTCTTTCGCCAGTGATTGTGGGTGTTCTCTTTGGCATTATATTACGCCTGGATGGCCCGGTTAATGCTATCCTTGAAGCGCTGGGAGCAGGAGGACTGGTTCGGGAATGGCTGGGTGGAATTACAACTGTTCTACCAATGGTATCTTTTACCATGCTCTGGTGTATGTTTGGCTTTGGCACGATTGTTTTTCTTGCCGGGTTGGCTACGGTACCCGAGAGCTACTATGATGCAGCTAAGATTGATGGAGCTGGATGGTGGCAGAGATTGTGGTATATAACTCTACCCTGTTTGCGGGCAGTAATTGAGTTCTGGTTAGTTCTTTGTGTTATTACTGTTTTTGCTCGTATGTTTTCTATTATCTATGTCATGACCCGAGGTGGTCCGGGTTATGCCAGTTATGTACTTGAGTTTAATATCTACATGAAGGCTTTCAGGTATCTACGCATGGGATACAGCTGTATGTTATCTACTGTTCTGCTTCTTATTATACTAGTGGTGGCAGTGACACAGGTATGGTTAATGAGTAAAGAAAGGTAATTAATTAAATGAAACAAACCAAAAGTGATTTTTTTATCTGCGTGGCCCAAGTGCTGTCTTTCCTGAAGAGTTTGGGATGTAAGGCCGTAGAAATTCTTAAAAAGGAGATTGTTTTCCTCTTTCTTCTGGCCATAGCCTTTACTACCATTTATCCGATGTACTTTATGGTTATCACTGCCCTTAAGACTGTGAAGGATTATATGCTCCATAAATTCGCATTTCCCTCTGTGCTTGTTAGTGAGAATCTCTATTATGCATGGGTAAAGGTGGGTCTGCAACGTTATTTCGGCAATACTCTCCTGGTAGTAGGGGTAGGGGTAATAATATATCTTATCGTTTGCAGTATGGCTGCTTACGCCTTTGCCAAAATGCGGTTTCGTTTTCGTTTAGGGCTTTTTCTCACAGTATTGGGTCTGATGGTTCTACCTCAAGTTGTTCTTGTTGTCCCTCTTTACAAATTGGTTACTTCTCTCGGACTCCTAAATAATCGCATAGGATTGAGCTTCATCTACGTTGCTTATTTTGCACCTTTTGGAGTGTATTTGATGACTGCCTATTATCGTGGTGTACCCGATGAAATAATCGAAGCTGCCAAGCTGGATGGAGCCAGCGTCTGGCAGACATATATATGGATTATGTTACCTATGGGCAAACCTACAATTGCTACTATGGCCGTAATTGGTTTCTTGTCAATGTGGAATGAGCTTCTCTATGCTTTGCTTTTTTTACAGAAAAGCACTAAACGTACCCTAATGCTAGGAATTGCCCTCATGCAAGGTCAATATGGAGCAGAAGTTCCCAGGTTAGCGGCTGGCTTGTTGATCACTTGCATTCCAGTGGTTGTAATATTTTTGATCTTTCAACGCTATATCACTAAAGGGTTAACTGCGGGAGCAATAAAGGGGTAAAAGCTAATAATCTTGATTTTTAGCCCATGCGAGTCTTTTACTATAAGTAGTTCCTCCTTTTGGAGGAATCCTACCATTTACAAAAAACCAAAAAATCAGTAACATAATAAAAAAAATGAGATAAGGACTTTTATCTATGTCTAAGAAACTAGTTCTAATAGGAGCAGGTAGTGCAATGTTTACTCAGGGATTAATAGCTGATATTATAAAGGAGCAATCTCTTGGCCCTTGGGAAATAAGGTTAGTTGACATTGACCCTGAGGCTCTTAAGGTGGCTTATAATCTTGCTAAAAAAATGGTTGAGGTAAAAAATGCTGATGTAGCAATTAAACAATCCACCGATAGAAAAGACCTTTTGTTCGGGACTGATATTGTCATTACAACTATAGGAGTTGGGGGAAGAAGAGCCTGGGAAACAGATGTATTTATTCCCAGAAAGTATGGAATCTATCAGCCTGTGGGAGATACTGTGGGTCCTGGCGGTATATCCAGAGCTATGAGGATGATCCCAGCGATGAAGGAAATTGCCAGGGACATCTTAAAATTATGCCCGGATGCGTTATTTATCAACTACAGCAATCCCATGACTGCAATATGCAGGGCACTGAGAAAATCCACCAATATAAAAGTTACCGGCTTGTGTATAGGTATATACGAGGCAGAAGAATACCTGGCAAAACTACTCGGAGTACCCCATCAAGAGGTGACTTCAATAGCTGTGGGCATAAATCACTTAACATTTATAATTGATTTCAGAGATAAAGGAAAAAACGTATTACCAGTTTTTAAGCAGCGCTTAAAGAAAAGAGGAATAGAAGACTTTAATCTAAAAGAAGAGGGAGAGAGTGAGAATCCTCTCCAGCCAAATAGAAATCCCTTCTGCTGGTCATTATTTGACACGTATGGAGCCTATCCAGCACCTTGTGATCGTCATGTAGTTGAGTTTTTCCCTGATAAATTTCCCCAGGGGAAGCATTATGGAAAAACTTTAGGGATTGATGCTTTCTCTTTTGAGTGGGTCATAGAGTTAGGTGACTCAATCTATGCCCAAATGGCTAAATTGGGCAGTCCTGAAACTCCTCTTAATGACAAGATATTTTCAAAGTCTACAGGTGAACACAGCCAGGTTTTAGAGATCATAACCTCAATATATAAAGATCAAAGAAAAATCTTTTCCGCTAATCTTCCTAATGATGGTGCTATACCTAGTTTACCTTCCTATGCTGTACTTGAGATGCCCACTGTAGCTAGCGGTAAGGGATTTTTGCCTCTTCACGTAGACTATTTTCCAGACTCTCTTGCAACTATAATTAATAAACGACTATCCTGTGTAGAGCTTACAGTAGATGCAGCATTGAAGGGAGATGGCAAACTTATGGTAGAGGCTATGCTCGCTGACGGTGGGGTGAGAGAGCGAGGTGTGGCTGAGAAACTTGCAGATGAGCTTTTGAAAGCTCATAAAGAATTTTTACCTCAGTTCTCATAATTTTCGAAAAGCACGGCCAGAGATGGAAGAAGTTTTTCATGTGGATTTGCATCAAAAATAGGGACAACCACTGACATTGCTGACATTCGTTCGGTTATTCTAAACTTTTGAGATATTCTATATTTTTAGCTAATTTCTCTTCTACAGAAATATCTGAGAAATCCTCAAAAGAAAGATATCCCTCATAACCTACCGCCTTAAGGTCATCTATAACCTGTTTCCACTCAACAATTCCTTCCTTTAACCGAGCCCATGTAGGTTCCCAGAAGAAAATCCCATTTTCATCTTTTCTCTCAATTATCCAGGAGGAATTTTTAACGTGGACATGGGCTAAATACTCTCCCAATAACTGCATTCCCATTTGCCAATTTTCATATCCTTCATAGACCATATTCCCCGGGTCATAGATGACTCCAATGCAGCCAGCATCAAATGAGGATATAAGGCGATAAGCCGCAGAAGCACTGGGTATAATATTTCCCATATGCAGTTCCAAAAGAGCTTTCATACTATATTTAGAGGCCAGTTTCTCTACCTTTTTTAGATTCTCCTGAGTTTTTTCAAATAAATTATCATAATTAAGCCCTCGCTCATAAGAAGGAACACCTACCCTTATCTGAGGACAAGTCATAACTTTAGCTGCCTGCATAACTTTTTCTATCTTTTCAAGCTCATCTACCTCTAGATAGGTAGCTAAGTTACAAATCTCTAGATTCTCTTTCTCTGTTATGTTCTTAATATAACCTGCTTTTTCTTTTAGAGTTTGAAGAAAAAGAGAGCATTTATTACCCTTCCAAAAAGAAGTTTTTTTCTTTCTTTCCAAAACTGTTGCCACTCTCCATTCAACTCCCTCATACCCCAGATGGGCTAATTTGCCTACTAATTCTTCCGGAGTAAATTCTGGTGTCATCACTGTAAAGATACTATATTTCACTATTTCCTCCTTCTCTTATTTGAGATGGCGGGGGTCGGTAATCCTTTTTGTCTCCTTTACTCTTTTTTCCCGAGAAATCTTCTTTAATCCACTTAAAAGCTCTTCATACTCCTCTCTGTCGATGGGAATATCAACCGATTTGCCTTTTTTCCCCGAAAGGATAAGAGCATTGATGAACTCAACACTCCAGATACCCTCCTCTCCCGGAGCAATGAGCTCCTCTCCGAAGAGGACCGAGCGACAGAAATTTCGTATGATCTCCTTGTGTCCAGTCTGGCACTGAGGAAGCTCTAGCTTCTCTTCGATAATCTCCGGGCTTGCCCACATCTCCTTTGTGGAGAAGGTGAACTCCGGAATGGGTACCTTCGAGGAGTAGAGCTTAAGCGAGCCATTCTGGTAGACCATCTTCCCATTGTCACCGAAGAACTCCATAAAGGCTATAGGAGGAGCTTCATTGGTGGTGGTGTAATAATAACCCCAGGCCCCGTTCGGATACTCCAGAAGGGCGGCTGCCTCGTCCTCAACCTCTATGTTATGAAGCCGGGTGTGTAGCGTAGCCGTGACCTTGCTGGGCTTACCTCCTAACCTGACCCTTTCCATCAACTTCCTCCTTTTTATAATCACATATGTTACTATTATTATCAAAAAAGAAAAGGGAAGTCAAAACAGATTTGACTTCCTTTGAAATAGTTACTAAATCTTAGTTTGAGAAACTCTTAATTTTTCAACTTAGTTTGCAGGGGGTTGACAAATTTTAAAATTGATATAATATAATATCGTAAAACGATATACCAAATATTAAAGGTTGATAAAGATAAATGGTAAAGAGAATAACCTTAAAAGATGTAGCCAGGGAAGCGCATCTTTCCGTAAGTATGGCTAGCAGGGTTCTGGGCAATTATGGCTATTTCAGCGAGGAAAGCAAATCTAAAGTGCTTAAAGCCGCCGAGAAGCTAAATTATAAGCCAGATGTTATTGCCCGGGGACTCAAAACTCGACAAACTAAAGCCATAGGGGTAATTGTATCTGATGTACTCACCTTCTTCTTCACTACACTTGTTCGGGGGATTGAGGATGTGGCCAGTCAAAGTGGCTATAGTGTAATTTTATGCAATAGCGATGAGGATCCGGTAAAGGAGCGAGACTATCTATTAGCCTTATACGAGCGAAATGTAGATGGCTTAATTATCTCTCCCTCAACGGGAAATCACAGCCATCTTAAGAAATTAGCCAGAGGTGGAATGCCCGTGGTATTAGTGGACAGAGAAGTGAGAGGCCTTAAGGTGTCAACAGTTATAGTAGATAATGAGGCCGCCTCCTACAAGGCAGTAAATTATCTTATTAGCTTAGGGCATCGCCGTATAGGGACCATTACCGGCCTGAAAGGAGTTATGACCAGCGAGGAAAGATTAGCCGGGTATAAAAGGGCTCTTGAGGAAAATCATATCTCCTTAGAGCCAGGGCTCATAAAAGAGGGAGATTACCGAAGGGAAAAAGCCCGGAAGGTTGCCGGGGATTTTATAAGAATGAAACATCCCCCTACCGCTCTTTTTGTCTGTAACGAACCTATGACCAGCGGAGCTCTCTTGACCCTAAGGGAAAATAAGGTAAAGATCCCCGAGGAGATGGCCATAATTGGATTCGATGATCCTGTATGGGCTCCCTTAACTGAACCTGCCTTAACTACCGTAAGTCAACCCAGCTATTCTATGGGTACTTTAGCCTGTCAGGCTTTGTTAAAGGAGATAAAGGGGGTTGGTCATAGCAAAATTCCCTCTGAGGATATAATCTTAAAACCAACGTTAATTATAAGGGAGTCCTCTGAGAAGAGAATTCCAGAAAATCTTGATGTGGAGATGGCATCCTCAGGAGATGATAAGCATTAGAGATGCTAATTAGAAGGTAAAGCTAAAAAGAAGACCAAATTTTTAAAACGTACTATTCGAGGAGAATTTTTAATGGGTAATAAGGTAACATATCAAAAAGGAAAGCCTATAAGTGAAAGTATTTCCATAAGCGAAGGAATGGTATATCCGATAAGTAAAAAATTAAGCATAAGTATAAGCAAAAGATTCAAAGATTTTAAAAAAAATTCGGCACTTCTTTTTATGGCCCTGCCCGCTATGATTTTAGTTTTAATTTTCAATTATATACCTATGTTGGGAATAATTGTTGCTTTTAAGAATTTTCGGTATGATAAAGGGTTTTGGGGAAGTGAGTGGGTTGGACTTGAAAATTTTAAATTCTTTTTTACCTCTCTTGACGCCTGGAGGATTACCCGAAATACTGTTTGTTTAAATGCGCTATTTTTCTCTACTGGATTGATTGTTTCTGTAGCCTTTGCCCTGATGCTGCATGAAATAACAAAAAAAGCGTTTGTGAAATTCTGTCAAACGGCCTATTTTTTCCCTTATTTTTTATCCTGGGTAGTTGTAGGATATACGCTCTTTGCTTTTCTTAATATGAGATTAGGAATTCTAAATAGTTTATTCAAAATTATAGGACTTCAGCCTGTTCACTGGTACCTTAAACCTGAGTACTGGCCGGCAATACTGGTATTAGTATATTTATGGAAAACTGTTGGTTATTTTAGCGTCATTTATTATGCTGGTCTAATGGGAATAGACCCTGCCTACTATGAAGCTGCAGCCATTGACGGCGCCACGAGGTGGCAAATGATTACCAAAATATCTATCCCCCTTATAAGCCCATTAATGGTCATCATAATGCTGCTTCAAATAGGCAGAATATTTTATGCAGATTTTGGTATGTTCTATCAATTGCCAAGGGATATTGGTATGTTGTATCCTACTACGGATGTAATTGATACCTATGTATTTCGAGCTTTAAGGGTAACGGCAGATATAGGAATGTCAGCCGCTGCTGGCTTCTATCAGGCAATAGTGGGACTTATACTTATAGGTACTGCCAATTATCTTGTTAGAAGAATTAACCCAGAAAATGCTCTATTTTAATTTTGGTTAATTGGTGAGTAGTTAAATGGTGAGTAATAATTAACCAATTAACAAATTAACCACTCACTACTCACTATTCTGCTTACAGCTTATAGCTGGCCGAGGGGGAAGCTAGAAAAAAATGATAGAAGCGAAAAAATCAAAACTAATTTCTTCAATCATCATTTGTATAATCCTTACCTCATTTGCCGTAACGTGTATTATACCTATTATTGCCGTCTTATCCATTTCACTATCTAATGAAATGGATATTTTAAGACATGGCTATAGTCTTATACCCAGAGAAATATCTTTAACAGCCTACCAATATATATTTAAGGTTCCAAAACATATCCTACAATCGTATTTTATTAGCACGAGCGTAACAGGGGCAGGGACCCTTTTAAGTCTATTTATTATTGCTCTGCTTGCCTATCCATTATCCCGTCGGGATTTTAAATATAGAAATGCATTAGCTTTCTATATATTTTTTACCATGCTCTTTAATGGAGGTCTGGTGCCCTGGTATATCTTAATCGTAAGGTACTTACATCTAAAGGATACATGGTGGGTACTTGTATTACCCTATTTGGTACTTCCCTGGTTTGTTTTACTTCTGAAAACATTTTTCCAGCAAATACCTATCTCAATTATTGAATCAGCGAAACTGGATGGGGCAAGTGAGCTAAGAATATTTTTTACCATCATTGTTCCCTTATCAAAACCGGCCCTGGCAGCTATAGGATTATTTATTTTGCTGCGTTATTGGAATGATTGGTGGCTGCCTTTATTGTATATTGACAGTGAAAACCTGGTACCCCTGCAATATATGCTACAGAGAATGATGGCTAACATACAGTTTTTAACCCAACAACTGCGAACTACACAAATGTTTATAGATGTAAGCAAGTTGCCTAATGAGTCAGCAAGGATGGCTATGTGTATACTGGCCGCGGGGCCTATGCTCTTTATTTTTCCATTTTTCCAAAAATACTTTGTCAAGGGATTAACAGTAGGTGCCATTAAAGGTTAGTACGATACTAACCTTTGGGTCCAGAAAAAGATGAAAAGGAGGTGATGGATGCTCTGAACCAAGCCGGACCTTAGAAAGTTTTGGAAAAAACCAATCTTAAGGAGGAGAAAGAATGTTCAAAAAAATTTTGTGTGGAGTGATCATGGCAACCTTACTTTTAGCTCCTCAACTTGTCTGGGCTGGAAGCGAGTTGGAGCCAGTGGAGTTGACCTGGTACTACCCCGGACCTTATCCACAAGCCGATGCGGACATGGTATTTGAAGAATTCAATAAAATCCTCAAGGAAAAGATTAACGCAACAGTCGATTTTAAGATTCAAAACTGGGGTGCTTATGAAGATAAAATAAGGGTGATAATAGCTGCTGGAGAAGAATATGACCTCTGCTTTACGGCAAACTGGTTCAATAATTACCTTCTGAATGTAGCAAGGGGTGCCTTCTTACCTCTGGATGATTTGATTGATGAGTATGCGCCTGGACTGAAAGCTTTGGTTCCACCTGCAATGTGGGATGCTACCAGAGTGGAGGGTAAGATTTACGGGCTCATCAACTACCAGATTTCTTGTATGACAAATGGTGCCTACTTTAAAAAAGAACTGGTAGATAAGTATGGTTTTGATGTCAACACCGTAAAAGAAATGGAAGATCTGGAACCATTTCTTGCCGCGGTCAAAGAACAGGACCCGGATATTTACCCCACAGGTATTGTAGCTAGCGGAGGTGGTAACTGGGCAGGGTGGATAACCCACTTTGGCTTTGACGAGGTAGTGGGACGTGACATGCCTGGGGCTGTCCGTCTAGATGATACCGGAGAAATTCCCACAGCCATAAACCAATACAAAACAGATGAGTTTAAGAAATTTGCAAGGACAGTAGCAGATTGGTATCAAAAAGGGTATGTACGTAGTGACGCCCTCGCCATTAACGATGCTACACCTATGATAAAAGCTGCGCAGATGGGAGTCTCCTTTGGGGGAAATTGTAAGCCTGGTAATTCTGCCGAATATTTAGCTGCCCATGGCTGGGAGATAATTTCATACCCTATTTCGGAGTCTGTATTGAAAACAAGCTCCATTATCTCTACCATGCATGCTATAAGCCGAACATCTAAAAATCCCGAAAGAGCGATGATGCTTATGGAATTGTTGAACACCGACAAAGAGCTGTACAATTTGCTTACTTTCGGCATCGAGGGAATACATTACAACAAGGTAGGCCCAAATCGAATAGAACCGATAGAAGGTAGTGGGTATGTCCCAAATACGGCCTGGCTGTTTGGATGCCAGTTCAATGCTTACTTCTTGCCCGGACAGGCAGATACGCTATGGGAAGATACACATGCATTAAATATGAGTGCAGTACCTTCGCCCATCTTAGGCTTTGCCTTTGATCCTGAACCGGTCAAGACCGAAATTGCTCAGTGTTCGTCGGTTGTGGGTGAGTATATGCGAACGATTGACACGGGTAGTTGTGGTGCTGACTGGGAAGCGACACTAGTAGAATTCATAGCTAAACTTGATGGAGCTGGAACCTCCAGGATTATCACTGAGATTCAAGCACAACTCAACGCATGGAAGCAGGCAGGATAGGAAAGGGACATAATTAAGAAAAAAAGGGCTGTTGCCTTCCAGGTAACAGCCCTTTTTCTTTAAAAAGTCAAAAGAAGGACCAGCCAAATGGAATATAGACTGCTAGGTGATACCGGCCTTAGAGTTTCCGTGATAGGAATAGGTTCATTAGGGTTTTCTCGAGCAAGAGCAGCACCCGAAGAAATAGAAAAAATAGTAAATCGAGCATTGGATTTAGGAGTAAACATTATAGATGCCGCCTATGCTTATGCTGAAGGAGAAATAGAAAAGGCAATTGGCCGAGTCACTAAATATAGAAGAAGAGAGTGTATTATCCTTACCCGTTCCCATTTGCGAAGCCCTGAAGAATTTGCTCAAACCATAAATAAAAGTCTACAAAACTTGAACACAGAGGCAATCGATATTTATCAGATGCACGATGTAACCAAACCTGGTGAGTTTGAAAGATTAATGAGTAATGGAGTTTTCAATGAATTAAAAAAGGCGCAAAAGGCAGGCAAAGTTAAATTTATGGGAATTTCCACTCATGCAAGCCCAGAGGATATGAAGAAAATGATAAACTGTGGAAAATTTGATGTAATAACTGTTTCCTATAATCTCATCAATTACCAAAGGCAAGCAATTGATGGAGAGGATATATCTATAACGGAGAGGGAAATTTTGCCTTTAGCCAAAAAGAGAGGGTTAGGAGTTACCATAATGAAACCTTTTGGAGGAGGAATTTTAGCAAAAAATCCCCTTAGTGAGGCAAAAATTTCTCCTATTCAGGCCCTTAAGTTTGTAATTTCTAATCCTTATGTAGATACGGCTACTCCGGGAGTAGGCAGTATTGCGGAACTGGAAGAAGATGTGAAGGCTGGAGATCCTCATATCTTATTGTCCAAAGAAGATATAGCAAGACTTCGAGAAGATGCTAAGAAGTGGGGGCCTGATTTTTGTAGAAATTGTGGATATTGCCTTCCTTGTAGTGAAGATATTCCCATACCTCAAATTATGAGGTTGCTTATGAGGTACAGGTTAGGAGAAGAAGGCAAGAAAAACAGGGCAAAAAAGGCTTATATTAACTTAGAAATTAAGGCAAGTGCCTGCACTGAGTGTAAAAAGTGTGAGCAAAGATGTCCTTATCACCTCTCCATAAGTAAGAAAATGAAGGAAGCCCAAGAGATTTTTGAATAACCCCTGCCATTCATCCCCTCAGCAAGCTGAGGGGTATTCTGGCATTTTTTTAGAAAGATAGGCTGGCTTGATTGATTTAAAAAATGGTGAGTTTAGCTCGATCGCTTCTACCCTAAATTCCTTCTGGCAAATACCAGAAAATTGGATTAGAGGAATCCTGGTAGGTATTTGCCGATGAAGACTTCATGATGCAATAGCTAACTTCATTTTTAAGCCCACCACATCCCTCCAGGTTTTTTTCTGAGCATGACCTCCTTAAGAAAGGATACAGCTTTTTCCAGTCCTTCTTGGGAAGAGATAGGGGAATCCTCATGCTCAATGCTCAAAACATAATCATTGCGTGTTTAGAGATCTCTTTGGAAACTTTGTCTCTAACAGGGCGCGTGGAAAGGGACCCTTTCTAACGGGGTAAACTCTTAAGCTAGTTAAAGAAGGCATAGGAAAGAAATGGCTCTACCTGAAAGGTCTCTAGCGTTCGCCACGTCATTGACAAATTTCAAAACTAACTGTAATATAATATCGTAAAACGATATACTATTATTAGGGTCAAGAATTCAAGAAAGGAACATACTGCAATGACAGAACAAGACCGAAAAGAGGAGTTATCCAAGCTTTGCCCCCTTAAGATTCAACCCCGCCATTTTTACCCCAGCAGTCAAAAAGTAGAGCCTATTCAAGAAAGAAGCTATGAAGAGAATCTGGAAAAGTTTAAAAAGGAACTTCTCAAACTAAAAGAAAAGTATCAACCATTTTTGGCTAACCATACGCCTAAACCAAAAGTTTCAAGGCAAGGATGGCACCAGACAAGTTTTGAATTTCGCTATGAACAAAAAGAAGATAGAAAAGATTTTTCCAGGATACTAAAAGGCAAAGGAGAATGGGAAAAAGTTATCATTCCTGACTACCGGGGACCGCCAGGAAAGTGGACTGGCTTCTATCGGGAAGAATTTACATTTAAAGAGAAGAGAAAACCAGAAAAAAGGATGTTTTTGCGATTTTTAGGGGTAGATTACGTTGGCCATATTTACCTCAATGCTCGTTTTGTAGGAAGCCATGAGGGCTTTTTTGCCCCATTTGAATTCGATGTTACAGACCTCCTGCATTTTGAGGGGGATAACGTCCTCCTAGTAGAGGTTAAAAATGATGCCCCCACCCTGGGTCTGGAAATCCTCGATAAAAAACAAAATATAGATGGGGATAAGATTTATGCTGCTACCGGACCAGGCTGGGATGACCCTATCCTGGGATGGCACCATTGTCCTCCCGGAGCGGGAATCTACAACAAGGTCATTTTGGAACAAAGACCCCCTCTCTTCATCCATTCCCTTTTTGTAAGACCTGATATAGATAACTCTCTCATTGAAGCCTGGGTAGAGGTCTTTCATACAGAAAATCATAATCAGCAGTTCGAACTGAAGCTCTCCCTTTATCCAAAAAATTTTCAAGGCAAGACCCTGGTAAATATCCCCTGTCAAGTGGAACCAGCTGGCCCAGGCCTTAATTACTACCGATTTAAAATACCTCTCTCTCAATATAGATTATGGAACCCGGAGGAGCCCTGGCTATATACACTGCGTGCTTCTATCATCCGGGAGAGAGAGCTTCAAGATGAAAAAGATTGTCAGTTTGGAATGAGAAAATTTCATATGGATGAGAAAGAAAAGCTGAAAGGTACCCTTTATCTAAATAATAAACCCATTATTCTCAGGGGTGCCAATGAAATGGGCCATCTTCAGCAGTGTGTTATGAAAGAAGATTATCAGCAATTAATCAATGACATTCTCATAGCTAAACTTGCTCATTTGAATTACTACCGCATCACCCAACGGCCAGTACAAAAAGAGATTTATGAGTATTTTGATATGCTTGGAATGATGCACCAATGTGACCTTCCTCTATTCGGCTATTTAAGGCGAAACCAGTTTAGTGAGGCACTGAGGCAAGCCGGGGAGATGGAAAGATTAATAAGACCTCATCCTTCCTCTATCATGGTCACCTTTATAAATGAGCCCTTCCCTCCAACTAAAGAAAAAAAAGAGCACAGAGACCTTTATAGAAATGAGTTAGAGGCTTTCTTCGAAGCTGCCAGAAAAGTAATCTGGATAGAGAATCCAGACCGCGTGGTTAAGAATGTAGAAGGAGACTATGATCCCCCTACACGGACCGGACTATCAGATTTTCACTGTTATACTCTCTGGTACACAAACCACTCCATGCCTATAGGTAAACTCCATAAGGGGTATTTACAGGCCCTAAAGAAAGGATGGAAGACCGGCTGCGGAGAATACGGGACTGAGGGATTGGACCCTCTTTCAGTAATGCTTAAGGATTATCCTAAAGAGTGGCTGCCGAAAAATATTGAAGATCCATGGAGACCGGGGAAAATCATCAAGGCCCAGACCTATGATATGCACGGAGACTGGTATGAGGAACAATATCGTATCCAGGATTGGATAAGAGAAAGTCAGGCTCATCAAGCCTTTGCCACCAGAATGATGAGCGATGCCTTAAGAAGGCGCTCAGATATAATTGTCTCTACGGCCCTGCATTTACTTATTGATGCCTGGCCCTCTGGCTGGATGAAGGCTCTGGTTGCTCATAACCGAGTCCCCAAGCCAGCTTACTTTGCCTTGCAAAAGTCCATGGAGCCTGTTCGGATAAACTTAAGGACAGACCGCTTCAAGATGTATGGTGGCCAGAGAATTGAAATAGAGGCCTGGGTACTAAATGACACAGATGTGGACCTGCAAGGTTATAAAATCGTGGCTACTTTAAGGAAAAAAGATGAGAATTATGGGTCATTTGAAATTGATGTAGAAGCAAAATCCTCTATTTCCACTTATGCAGGAACAATATCTTTTGATGCTCCCCGGGTACGGGATAGAGAAACTTTCTACCTTGATGCAGCACTATTGGATAGCGAGGCAAATATTGTAAATTGTGAAAGGATAGCTTTAGAAGCGTTTGAGAAAGAGATAAAACCATCTCATACCACAATCATGTATGTGGGTAGAGATATAAAAGACTTCCTTGAAAAGCTAAACATCACGACTATACCCTATCAAAAGGAGGGAAAAAGGGCGGAGGGGATACTCATAAATTCATGGGAGGAATATCAGAAAAAGAGTCATTCTCTTTTAAAGTGGGTGGCTGAAGGTTCAAAAGCGCTCTTTCTGCTAAATGATATGGGGAAAGATAGGGTAGAAATCGAGGATACAATCATTTACTTGAAAGAAATGGCCGGTGGGCTAACAGGAATAACCGAGACTGGGCTGACGTTTGTGGCCAGAAATGCCAATGAGTCTATAACCCGAGGCTTTGGGCCTAAAGATTTCTCCTTCTGGTATAATGAAGAAAAGGATCATATCGATTTCATTGCTAAAAAGTATATGGATTGCCACGGAATAACACCTCTTCTTTTCACTCACCAGAAACCTACTTTACATATAATTGAAATCGCAAAAAGTAAAGGTTTAAAGAAAAAACTACCCATTGTAGGCTATATGCCTTATGGCAAGGGTGAACTAATTTTTTCTACTCTTTGCTTAAAGGGATTTGTCGGCGTGAACCCTGTATTAGACCGCTTCCTCAAAAAACTGTTATAGACTGAAAAAAACAAGAATATAAAGCTGAAAGACAGTTTTGAGAAGGAATTTCAGGAGTAGGCATAATTTATAAGATTTTCTAAGATACGAGCGGTTCCCTCTCCCTTAAGGGAGAGGATTAAGGTGAGGGGGGAGCGAGGCTTATCTTGAATAATATGTTCGGCCAACGAGGAGAACCAATACAATGATGAATCAGGACAAGTTAGCTCTTGGCGATCTCGCGAAGCAGTACGCTGAGCTCTGTAACGATCCGGTACAAGATGAGCGCCGGGCTCTCTGGAGGCAACACAACAGCTTGAAGAAGATTCGGCCTCTGATCTACGTCCGTGCATTTGCGTGGGAGGAAATGTCCCAGTCAAAATGCACGTGCGCGGACCCGTTCCTCCGACAGTTCGAGGATTTTTTCCGTAACCACCTGTTCTGGAGTACCTTTAACGACGATTCAATTTTCGAACCGTGGGTCACTGTCCAGGCGACCCAAAAATGCGTCGGTTGGGGTTTGTCCGGTGAACGCAACTTCAGCGAGGAGCCCGCAGGTTCATGGAAAACCGACTATCCCATCAGGAAGCTTGACGATATTGAACAACTGTGCATCCCATGGCATGAAATCGACGAAGAGAGGACAGCAAGGGATGTCCAGGGACTGCAAGATGCTGTTGGAGACGTCATCACAATCAACGTCGATCGTGGGCCGGCTTACAGGATGTGGACAGGCGACATCTCTACGGATCTCGGGTACCTGAGAGGAATCGAACACTTCATGGTGGATATGGTGGACAATCCTGATTGGCTTCATCAGCTTGTTAAGTTCCTGGCGGACGGAGTGCTGAAGGCCCATGATCAGGCGGAAGCGGCCGGAGATTGGGGACTGTGTGCTCACCAGAATCAGAGCATGGCGTATGCAGAGGAGCTACAAGACCCGGCACCCAATGTCAATGGCGTCAAACGCACCCAGTTATGGGGCTACATGGCAGCCCAGGAGTTCACTGGCGTATCGCCGGCAATGCATGAGGAGTTCCTGCTACGATATCAGTTGCCGATACTCGACAAGTTCGGTCTGGTTGCTTACGGCTGTTGTGAGGATCTTACCTACAAAATTGACATGTTGCGGCAAATCCCGAACTTGCGGCGGATTGCAGTCTCGCCCTTTGCTGATGCCGCGAAGTGCGCTGAGCAGATAGGACGCGACTATGTCTTCAGCTATCGGCCGAGTCCAGCTGATATGGTGAGCTACGATTTCGATCCTGACCGTGTTAGATCCATTTTAAGACGTGATCTGCAGGCCTGTAAGAACTGCCTTGTGGACATCACATTGAAGGATGTAGAGACGGTACAAAGAGACCCCAATCGTGTTCGCCAGTGGGTGATCATTACGCGGGAAGTGATTGACGAGATTTTTGGATGATGCAAGCCGAACAAGGCGCTGGAGCAGTATAAAATTGAACCAGCGCCTGCAAATTTAAGGCAAGTTTCGCACAAATGTGGAAATACAGTTATGGATTTGAAAGAATATTTGCAAATTAATGATAAGCAGCTTGAAAGATTCAAGGATATATATAGACGGTACAGGATGATGTATGAAGATCCTGATAATTGTTTCCCTATGTTTATGATAATGGTTCCTGTAGAAAATTTGCCAACATGGGAAGAACGTCTTGCAGACCCTATTGTGATGCTGAAAGCGGAGATGGATATACTCAGGCCACACCTTGAGTTTGAGGATGACCGTGTTCCTACAGTTCGTGTTGAGTTTGGAACAGCTCAGGTAGCAGCCGCTTTTGGCTGCGAGATGTTTGTGCCACCTAATAGCCTCCCTGCTGCAAAGACACATATTCTGAAAAAGGCGAAGGATGTATACAAAATGGAAAAACCATCCCTTGATGCAGGTTGGTATGAAAAACTGAAGGAATATACCAGGGTTTTTCTTGAGAACCTTCCGGAGGGAATTCATATTCAACACCCGGATATTCAGAGTTCCTTTAATTCAGCACACCTCATTCGAGGAAATGATATATTTATTGATTTCTATGATGAACCCCAAGCCCTGGATGCGCTTCTTGACCTTATAACTGACTACATGATTGACTTGGTTCCTCACCTTAAAAGCATGATCAGTACCGACAGGGAATGGTTTTTTGATTGGGGAGCAATGTGGAAAGGTACGGCCAGGATATCTAATTGTTCCACACATATGATAAGTCCAGACCAATACAAAAACCATATCATGCCCAGAGATATGCATCTGCTGAAAACAATTGGTGGAGGCAGAATGCACTACTGCGGCACTTCGGACAAGGTAATTAATGAGTTCTTCAAGGTGCCTTATATTACAGGACTTGATTACGATGCAGACCATCATGAGCTCTTTTCTTTATCTGAGCGTGTCCCAAAGCATGTAACCCTGCTTCACTCTTACTGGGGTACGGGCTCCGATGAAACGATTCAGCGTCTTCTGAAAGGAGACTGGCCCAAAAAGCGGAATATCATAGTGCAAGTGCATGTCTCTTCTCTCGAAGAGGGAAATCAGGTCCTCAAAAACCTACGCAAATCAGTTCCTTATGCCTATCAGGGCGACCTGTAAGTAGATTTGTATGTCTCCTCTGGGGCTAAAATAATAAGAAGGAGTAATTTGTGAAGATGAGCGATATGACTTACAACATCAGCAAATGGCTTATCGAGTAAATGCATACGGGCCAAAATTTAACCGCGCGCCCCTGGAAGAAAGGCAAAGTTTACCACGTACCGAGGCATTGAAATCTACTTTGATTGGGCTTCCGGCTTTCCCTGAGGCACCACAGGAACTTATGGAACAATATATTTATGCCTTTGACAAAGTTACTGCACAAGCGGATGAGGTAGCAAAAATTACAATAAAAAATCAGGATATAACTAAGCCACCTGATAAACACTCGGTTATGCGTTAAAGATTTTTTGCTAGTCTTCTTAGGAAAAGTTTAACTACTTACGGGGTAAAAAGGAGGAATTGAGAATCAATTCAAAAGATAGGATGGTTAAGACCTTAAACGGGGAGAAGCCAGGTAGAGTAGCTGTTGCTCCTCACTGGTGGGGTCATTATAAATTTGAGATAGCAGGCAAAGATTATATAACAGACTGGTACAGAGATGGGTCTTCTATGATTGAAATATAGGCCAAATTTTATGAAACTTTTAAGCCTGATTGGTTTCACCTTCATAGTGGTACCCCTGGCCACTATAAGTATCTCAGAGTGAAAAAGGAAGATGATAGATTTTTTTTAATAAATCCTCTTGGCTGGGAGCCGCCAATTGGAGGTTGGTATGATGAAGTACTTAATAGAAAAAGTTTCCCAGATAAGTCTTGAGTGGGCTAAAGCTTATGCTGAGGCTGGCTGTGATGCCTTTATTATTTCTGAGGCAGAGTTCTCCTCGGATTTAATATCACCCAAGATGTACCAGAGGGTACTTTTTGATATTCATCAAAGATATTTTAAAGAAATTTCTGAAATGGGGATATTCCCAATGCTCTGTTTTTCTGGCAACATAAATCCTCTTATAAAATATATCAACAAAATCGGAATAAAGGCTTTAATGGTTGAAGAAAACAGAAAGGGATTTAGCATGGATACTTTGAAAATTAGGGAAATATTAAATGAAGAAATTACCCTTTTTGGAAATATTGACCCCTATGAGGCATTAGTTAAAGGGAGGCCGGAGGATGTGGAAAAGGCGGTCAAAAAACAACTTTTAGCTGCTCGAAGGGGAAGATTTATCGTTTGCAATGGAAGTCCTTTGATAGAGGGAACTCCTCCTGAAAACGTCAAGACAATGATAGGGGTGGCTCGTCGATATGGAAAAAATCCACAGTACTAAATTTTTTGATAGGGGAGATATAAATTGGAGAAAGATCAAGAAATCAAATTTCAAGTCCTGAATACCTTCTTTTTTGTAAGAGAAGGGAATAATTTGAAGCAGGTACTTTCCGTAAAGATAGAGAATAACCGGGGCACCTTGAAAAATGGTAAGCTGAAGGTAGACATACTAGAGAGAAATCTTTGTTTTGATATTCCTCTAGTTGCAAAGGGGGTAAATGTACATTCTATTAGTATCCCAGAGGTTGATAAGCCTACTCCGGCCACCTTCAGGTTAATTGTAGGTTCCTCAAAATGGATACATAAAAGGGTTATAGAGAGAAAAAGACACTGGAAGATTCATTTAATTCCATTTTCTCACCATGATATTGGATATACTGACCTGCAACCCCTCGTAGTAGCTAAACATAAAAGATATTTTGATAAGATCATTGAATACTGCAGACAAAGCGAAGACTACCCAGAAGAGGCCAGGTTCAGGTGGACCTGCGATACTGCATGGGCTGTTAAAAACTACCTTGATGATTCCCGAACAAGGAACAAAGACTTTCTGAAACTGATAGGAAAAGGAAGGGTTGAGGTGACAGCTCTTTTTGCAGCCCTATCTTCGCCTTTAGCCAGCAGTGAGGAGCTTATTAGAGCATTATACTATACCTTTGAGCTTAAAAGAAAGTACAAAATTCCCATTAAAACAGCAATGACTACAGATATACCAGGCCATCCCTGGATTCTTCCCCAGCTTCTCTCAAAAGCTGGTATAAGGTATTTATCTACAGCAGTTAATCAAGCCTACTCCCAAAATAACCAGCCAAGAGCAAAGGCTCCTTACCTGCCCAGGCCATTTTACTGGGAATCTCCGGATGGGAGTAGAGTCCTTGTCTGGAATGCGGACACGGATTATACCTATCTTGAAGGTTTCCTATTGGGGTGTGTGGAGGATTTCCGCAAAGAATACAAAAATCTGCGTGAATATGTGCTATCCTTCCATAATGAAGATTTAAAGCATCTTTTAAAGATTCCTGATAGGGCTTTACCTGAACATCTTGAGCTATTAGAGAAGAAGAGCTATCCCTATGATGCCATTAAATTACGTGCACCTTCAGGAATCCTGGGAGATAACCTTCCACCAACTTTTAAGATAGTTGAGACTGTCAGAGAATGGAATAAACGATGGGCTTATCCTAAATTAATAATAAGCACAAACGCTGAGTTTTTCCAATACATGGAAACAACTTATCATAAAAGATTTCCCTGTTATAAAGGGGACTGGACAGACTGGTGGGCAGATGGCCCTGCCTCTTCTGCCTATGAGACAGGCCTAAACAGGGTTACTCATGAGGAGTTAGCCTCAGCCGAAAAATTCTCCAGTCTGGCATTTTTCATAAATAAAAAATACAGCTATCCGGCAGGGGATATTAGCAAAGCCTATGAAAATATGATGTTATTTGATGAGCATACCTGGGGTATGCATGATTGTTTCCGAAACCCGCATTCTCATTCAACTAAGATCCATTGGAGAATAAAATCCTCCTTTGCCTATGATGCATCCTGGATAGCCAGAGATATATTGGAAAAAAGTTTAACCAGAATTGCATCAGATATTAGAACAGAGGATGGATACTATCATATAGCTGTTTTCAATTCTCTATCCTGGCCTAGAACAGATCTTGTAAATCTTTCCCTCCCTTTGAATATATGCAATGATGGTAATTTCAAAATAATAGATGTAAGGACAGATGAGTCTTTACCCTATCAAATTATAGATTATTTGCCAGAGGAAAAGATTTACAGGATTATGTTTGCAGCCAGAGAGGTTCCTGGACTTGGTTATAAAAGTTACAAAATATTACCCCACATAGAGAAAATCGGTCTTGCTAAAGGGGAAAAAGGGAAAAATAGTATAGAGAATTCCTACTATAAGATTTCTTTAGACCCTGAGAGCGGTGGGGTAATAAGTATTTTTGACAAGGAATTGCGTCAGGAACTGGTGGATAAAGAAAGTAGCCACAAGGTCAATGAATACGTGTATGACAGAGGAGAGCCACCTCTTAACAAAAGATTTTTCCCGGCCAGGGTAAAGGAAATTATAAACAAGGATGGGCCATTATCAGAATCTTTAATTACCATCTCTACAGGGAAGATGGCCCCTTCAATACACCAGGAGATCAGGCTCTACAAGAACATAAAGAAGATTGATTTTATCAACACAATAAATAAAAAAGAGACCCTTATCAAAGAAGGGATATACTATGCTTTCCCCCTTAATATTAACAAAGGAGAATTCAAGCTGGATGTTCCTGGCGCAATTTTGCGTCCTGAGGTAGATCAACTTCAAGGCACCTGTCGAGATTGGTATTCTTTCCAGCATTGGTTGGATGTATCAAATTCTGATTATGGTCTAGTCTTCTCCTCGAGGGAAACTGGCCTGGTATCCTTGGGCGACATAAATACAGGTAAATGGCTTGAGGAGTTATCTTTAACCAATACTAATTTCTTCATTTATATAATGAATAACTACTGGAATACCAACTTTAGGCCAGGCCAGGAAGGTAAACTCACTTTTCACTTTTCACTCTTCACCTATTCTGGTAGATTTGATGTTTTGCGCTCGACCAGATTAGGATGGGGTTACTGCACACCATTGGTTCCGATTATTTTAAAGAAAAATCAAAAAGGTATCCTACCCCTTGAAGAATTCACCTTTTGCCAGGTTGACAAACCAAATGTGATGGTGATGACTATAAAACAAGCAGAAGATAAGAAAGGATATATAATGAGGCTCCATGAATTTAGCGGACAGGAGAGTATCTTTGAAATAAAATTTCCATTCTTGGAGATTTCAAGAGCCTACCAGACAAATATAGTGGAGGAAAATATAGGCTCCCTTAAGGTAAAGGGGGATAATATTATAACTTTGCCCATCAAAGGCTGGGGAATAGAAACAATTCGAATAATACCGGTTTAAGGAAAAATTGGAGGGAATTGCAGCAATGACAGGGAAGGAGCGCATCAAGAAAGCCTTTGCCAACAACGGGGAGCCGGATCGGGTCCCCATCGAGCCGGGCCTTGATTTTGATACTCTGACTGACCTATCCGGCCTCGATTACTGGAAATACCAGGAGCAAGGGCATACCGAATTGAGCAGCCTGATTACCTGGTGCAATCGGCTGGGATTTGATCTGTACTATTTTGCCGCCGGGATTCCCGAACCCAACCCACCTGAGAGTATCCAGATTAGCACAAGAAAGTGGAAGGAAGGAGAAGTTCGTATCGTCGAGACAAACGCAAGGACACCCTCAGGACATATCCAGCAGCGCCGCCGCTATCCCAGGCACAACCCCGAGTATTCTCATGAAAAATTTATCAAAGACCTTCATGCTGATTGGCCGGTGTTCAAGGAATATTTCGGAGAAGAGTGGCCAGTTCACCGGCGGTACTTTGAAGAATACGCACGCGCTGGGGACCGTGGGGTGGTCGGCGTTGTTGTCCACAGCCCAATTGACTGGTGGCAGGAATATCGCCATGGCGGTATCGAACAGGTGATTTTTGACCTCTATGACGAAAAATCACTGATGGAGGAGGTTTTCGAATACTACCAGATTCACAGCTTTGCCTACCTTGAGACAGCCGTTAAATTAGATCCTAAGCCCGATTTCGTGATGATTCACGGATCAACTTGTTCGGCGAGTGTGATTTCGCCGAATCTCTTTAAAACCTATGCCCTTTCTTATATTCAACAAGCCACTGCTTTACTGAAGAACGCGGGAATTCTGAGTCTATTCCATGTCTGCGGTAGGAGCAACGAGTGGCTCCCTATGCTTGCCGAGACAGACTTAAATGTAATAGACGCCCTGGAACATCCCCCTGCTGGTAATGTTGATTTGGGCAAAGCGAAGAAGCTCTACGGGAATCGGCTCTGTCTAAAGGGGAATGTTTCGGCAATTACCATGACTTATGGCAGGCGGCAGGAGGTTCGCCAGGGGGTCATACGCTGTCTTGACGCCGCGGCTGCAGGTGGCGGATATGTGCTCGCTGTCGGAGATAGTATCGGGCCAAAAGCGAATCTTAAAAATATTGAAGAGATGGTCAACACCGCTCTCAAGTACGGACACTACTGAATGGAGAAAAAGATGCAAGCAAAAGTTGGCTTAGTATTAATGGCAGCAAAATGTTTTTGGGATAAGAGAGTCCAAAGTTATAGAAAACTCCCAGAGCTAATTAACAAGGATGCAGAAAATATTGTCAGCAGGCTTTCAAAACATATGGGGATAGTAAATACTGGAATAGTGACCTCTATACGAGAAGCAGAGATAGCTATCGAGGAGTTTAAAAAGGAAAAAGTCGAACTTTTAATAATTTGTCCTCTAATGTGGAGTGAAGATCAACCTTTGATAAAACTCGTAAATGAGATGGGTGAAGTTCCCCTTCTCTTATGGTGTTATTCTCCCTACCGTAAACTGCCACCTAAGATAAGTGCCTTGGATTTATTTAGAGGGTCCGGTTCTGTAGGACTATTTCAGGCAAGTGGTCCCCTGAAGAGATTGGGAAGAGATTTTGGTTTTGTCATGGGAGATCCAGAGGATGAAGAAACCATCCATAACATTGTAGAATACACTCAGCTAGTAAAATTAACAGGAGAGCTTCAAGAAGTTAAGCTAGGCATACTTCCCTCGAGGTGCGAGGTGATGACAGATTTATATGTTGATGAATTTAGTTTAACAAGCATACTCGGTCCTGCACTGAAGTACATTTCAGTAGGGCAGCTTCTCTCAGCTTCCCAGGAAATTGATACCTCAAGGGTCAAGATTAATGTGGATGAGCTTAAGAGAAGATATAGAATAAAGGGCGTAAGTAATAAAGCTCTATATCAGGCAGTTAGAGCTTCTCTGGGAGTGGCAGAGTTAGTGGATAGATTTTGCCTTGATGCCCTGGCCATTGATGACCTCTCTGAAGAACTTCATGAAACCATGGGACTTCGTCCCTGTCTTTATCTTCCTCTTCTTCAGGAAAAAGATATAACTATTAGTATGGAAGGTGATATTACTGGAGCAGTGGCCATGTTTGTACTTAAGAGATTGACCAATAGTCCGGTTATGTTTAGCGAATTTTTTAATTTCGATAAAACGGACAATTCTGTTATAGCAGGCCATGCTGGTCTTCAAAATCCTCGTTTAGCTGAAAACGATGATGGAGTTATAATTACTCCCGACTATGAGCTTCAGGGTTCATCAGAGTTTGAGGGTGCCTGGATGGAGTTTACGGCTAAGCCGGGTCAAGTGACCTTATTGCAGATTGTTCCAAAAATAGAAGGGTTTAAAATGATTATAGCCGCAGGCGAAGCTTTAGGTTCTGACGGTGTAAGAGTGGAAGGATTTCCTCATGTACAGATAAAATTTAGCTTTCCTCTAGATGATTTTTTTAATCAGGTAGTTAGAGGTGGAGCTACTCATCACTGGGCTATGGTTCACGGAGATGTAAAAAGTAAACTAAAAATGTTGGCGGAACTGCTCAAAATAGAAAAATTGGTATTTTAGAGTATCTGAATATATTTTAACTAACGAGCGACGAATTAAAAGGAGGATGACAGTATGAGTGAAAAATTAAGAAGGGAAAAACTTGCCATTGAAGGAGGAAAACCGGTAAAGACCACACCTAACCTACCTATGTTCCCCGGTGGGCTGGAAATAGGCCAGGAAGAAAAGAAGGCTGTGCTTGAAGTTCTAGACCACAAGTATCTTTTTCGCTATTACGGCCCAGAGGAATTTTCCTCCAGAGTAAAATTACTTGAGGAAGAGTTTGCCAAAAAGATGGGAGTAAAATATGCACTGGCAGTGAATTCCTGCACCTCGGCTTTAATTACCTCTCTTATAGCAGTGGGAGTTGGTCCAGGAGATGAGGTAATCATTCCTGGATATACATTTTTTGCTAGCTGTGCTGCGGTAATTGCAGCTAGGGCTATTCCTGTAATTGCCGAGGTTGATGATTCTCTTACTCTGGACCCCGAGGACCTTGAGCGTAAAATAACTCCCCGCACTAAAGCAGTAATGCCGGTTCATATGCGGGGGGCTCCCTGCAATATGGATGAGATTATGGAAATAGCCAAAAACCATAATTTAAAGGTGGTGGAAGATGCTGCTCAGGCCTGTGGAGGAAGCTATAAGGGAAGATATTTAGGAACCTTTGGGGATTGCAATACCTTCAGCTTTCAGTATCACAAAATAATTACTGCCGGTGAGGGTGGAATGGTCACCACCGATGATGAACTCCTCTATGATAGAGCTCAGGGATATCACGATGTAGCAGCCTGCTGGCGTCCCGGAGGCCCGGGGAAGCGTTTTGGCTCGGCCCGATATAAGGGAGAGCTTTTTCCAGGAGTTAACTTCCGCATGTCAGAGTTAATAGGGGCAGTAACCAGGGTTCAATTAAGACGCCTTGATGGTCTAATTGAGAGAATGAGAAAAAATAAGAAAAGAATAAAAGATGCCATTTCCCATATTAAGGGAATACAGTTTCGAAGACTAAATGACCCAGAAGGAGATACGGCTATCGCTTTGTTCTTCTCACTTCCAACGGCAGAGCTTACAAAGAAATTTGCCAAAGATTTAAGAGCAGAGGGAGTTGAGGCAAATTCCATATATAATAAGGGAGTGCCTGACTGGCATATTTATTCCCACTGGGAGATGATTATTAACAAATGGACAGTTACTGCTGAGGGCTGTCCTTACACCTGCCCTCACTATAAAGGTCCAGAGATTAAGTATTCAGCTGATATGTTGCCTAAGACCCTGGATTTATTAAGTAAATCCATCCAAATTGACATTCCTCCTCAGTTGACAAAGGAAGATTGCCATATGATTGCCCGGGGCGTCCACAAAGTAGCAGATGCATATTTATAAAATAGGAGGGAATAATGGTTAAACTTGATGTCTGTTTGGAAACAGTATCATATCTACCTTAAGTGAGGCGGCTAAAGTAGTGGAAAAAGAGGGCTTCACTCTCTTACTTGAGCCACTTAACACCTACGTGGACCACCCGGGATATTTCCTTAACTCTGCCAAGGAGGGAGCCAGGATAATAAGGGATATTAACCATCCCCATATTCACCTGCTTTACGATGTTTATCATATGCAGATAATGGAAGGAAATGTTATATCCACTATTGAGCAAAATATTGACATTATAGGCCATTTCCATGCTGCTGGTGTTCCAGGAAGAGGCGAGCTTTACATTGGTGAGCTAAACTATCCCAATATTATCAAGCGTATTGAAGGATTAGGATACGAGGGATGTTTCGGGCTGGAATATTTTCCCAGCATGGACTCTGAAGAATCACTAAAAAGCATAAAAGAGCTATTAGAAGATTAAAGGAGCTATTGTTATGGCAATTCGTAAGTTGGAAGGTGGACAATATAGAGTTCTTGGTGATGATCAAATTGAGGATATTCACCAGGCAACTCTAAAAGTTCTAGAAGAAGTTGGAATAAGGGTAGAACATAAGCCAGCATTAGAAGTGTTCTCTGGTAACGGCTGTGATGTTGATTTTAACAAAAAAATTGTTAAGATTCCCCAGTATGTGTTGAAAAAAACTCTTCAAACTGCTCCTTCCAGTTTTACTCTTTATGGTAGAAAGCCGGAATTTGACGTATTGGTAGATACTCAAAATGTGTATACTATAGGGGGCTCATCAGCCTTGTTTGTCTTTGACTTAGATGGAAATCGCCATCCAGCCACGCTTAAGGATTTAGTTGATCTTACCAGACTTCAGGATGCTTTGGAGAATCTTCATATTATGCATGGGATTGTTAACCCCCAGGATATTCCTCAACCCGGATTTTGTCGGCGTCTTTTTGCCGCGGTAATGGAAAATACCTCCCGAAACTACTATTCTCAGGCTGAGGATGCAGAGGATGTAAGAGACCAAATTGAGATGGCCTCACTTATTTTAGACAGCAAAGAAGAGGTTAAAAGAAAACCCATTTTTACTGAAGTTGTCTGTATGGTCAGCCCCCTTACTCATCCAGATAAGATGACAGAGGTATTAATGGAATCGGCTAAGTATAGGGTGCCCCTTTATATAGAAGTTGACGCTCAACCTGGAGGGACAACTCCGGTTACTCTCGCTGGAACACTAGTGGAACAAAATGCCAATATTTTATGTGGGATAACTTTGGTCCAGCTGGTTAATCCGGGTACACCCTGCATCTACTCTATTGCTTCTGGAATTATGGATATGGCTACAGGAAATTATTCTGGCGGTGCACCTGACACATCTCTTTTGCATGCTGCTACTGCTCAAATAGCTCACTATTATAATCTGCCTTTTCAAGGGGGAACCTGTATTGATGCTACTATTTCCGATGCTCAAGCTGGGTATGAGAGGGCCCTGCAGGTTTTAACCTGTGCTCTTGCTGGAGTTAACTTTGTTCACTTATCTATAGGATTGATGGAGCAAATGCTTTTGGCCAGTTATGAGCAGTGTGTAATTGACAATGAAATCTTGGGAGCTGCTTTTCGCATTGTAAAAGGAATTGAAGTTAATGAGAATACACTTGCCTTAGATGTTATTAAAGAAGTGGGGCCAGGAGGAAATTATCTTATACATGAGCACACAGTAAAGAATTTCAGACAGGTAAGATGGTTTCCTGCTATTACTAACCGGAAGAAATGGGCGGTGTGGGAGTCTAAAGGGGCAAAGGATATGGGACAGAGAGCCAGGGAGAAAGCAAGACAAATTTTAAAGGAACATCATCCCCAATATCTTTCTTTAAAGCTATGCCAGGAATTAGATAAGTTTGCCCAACGAGCCCAAAAAAGAGTTTTAAAAACGATTGCTAGAGGGTAGGAGGAAAAGATGGTAAAAGATGAATTAGTTAATCTGGTAGAGTTTGGGAAAATTAAATGGTGGTCAGGTAAGTACCCAAATGAAATTGAAAGCCATCTTATCCAGCCTCTTAAGGATGAAGAGGGGAATTCCTATTGGCTGCCAGCGGCAGAATCCAGGGAAAGTGAGTCCCATATAGGAGTAGAGTGGAATGAGCCAAGAAACGTATACAACCTGGAAGTAATCTATAAAGAGGATGAGTTTATTCCAAAACCAGACTCAGTAAAGGTGCAGTACTGGCAATGTAATTGGCCAACCCCTGCCCCGGAAAGGTTGAAAGGAGCAAAGCGAGGCTGGATAGGGGCCGATGATTCTTATCATGGAGAATGGATAAGAGCTAATACTAAAGTAACAGCTCATAAAAATAAACATATCTATAGCTTTGAGCATCTTGATATTGTGGAGCTGCCTGATGAGCAAAAAATAGAGGAAGCTGAGGATTGGAATGCTTTTTTCAGAAAGACTTTAAAAATCCGCCTTGTATTCAAGAATAATCCTGGACCTGCTATTGCTGATCTCAAAGTATACTCTAAGTCTTTATGGAAACATATAGATTTGGATATTTTTTTTGGATGCGGTGAAAATGATAAGGGAAGGGATTGGTCAGGAACTATAGAGGCCTATAATGGCAGAATAAAAGATATCCGGCCCCTAGATTTTGACAAAGATGATGCTATTGCTAAAAATCATGCCTGGAAGTGCAGGACTAAAGGAAGACCCAAGGGAATTCGAACTCATGCGATGTATGCCAATGGCCTTGAATCTTCAGATAGTACTATAATTACACTAAGGACAAAAGCAAAGAGCTTTTCCTTTCTTGTTGGTGATGTAATTAAAGGGCCTATTTTTATAAAGGACTATGATGTCTTTATAAAAAAGAGCAAAGAGCAAATTGACTACAAGGTATATTTAAACCAATTAGCATCTTCGAATAAGAAGAGTATCTATGACTTAGTTATTTTCCAGCCAGAGCAATCATACGAAAGAGCTTTTAAAGAAATCCCACCCTTGCAAAAAATCAAACACGAGGAATCTGCCCTGCCACCTTTGCAAAAAAGTAAAGACGTGGTAACTGCCCTGCCCTCTTTAGCAGAAGTTTTACAAAAATATGGTAGATACCTCATTTTAGGTTGCGAGGGAAATCGCCAGGAATTTGCCTTGGGGTTTAATGGGCACTTGTTTGCTAATAAGAAATTTCTTAAACCTTATGGCCGTGATATAGATAAACTTCTGTGGCCGGGGATGGAAATACAGTATAAGTTTGGTACTGGAGATACCCCTGATTTTAGAGAGAGGGAAGATGGCTGCATACAAAGCTTAAAAGAGGGATACCTGCCTATAGTAGCAACCTGTTGGATAGATAGGGAAATTGAGTATAAAGAAGAGACGTTCACTAGCTTTCTTGATGATTCTATTAAGCATTCTCTCCTAAAACGTGGGGATGAGGATATTGTTTGCCTGATGCAATTTAGTGCCAGGAATACTACAAAAGGGAAAAAACAGGCAAAGATATGGCTTACAATCCAACCTCCTGAAGAGTTATCCTTTGAGGATGGATTTATTTTGGCTAAAGGTAGAGTAGTTTTGGGTGAAACAGTAAAAGATAAGTGGAAAATTCAGAAATATGAGGAGCCTTTGATTAGAGCTTATATTAATGTTAACAACAAAGGTGCGCTCACTGCCAAAACATATGTAAGCAAATTAGAGAATACTCATGGTATTTCCAATGCCATAGTATATGAAGTTGAACTTGATAGCTATGAGGAACACACAATTAATCTTGCTATTCCCTTCGTTAGTTTAATTAAAAATAAGAACTTACTTTCCTCTCTGAGGTATAATGAAAAATTAAGGGAAGTAATTTCATACTGGAAAAACTATATTGACGAAGGCATGCAAGTAAATGTTCCTGATCCTATTATTAACGATTTCTATAAAGCTGTACCTATTCATGTAGCCATTACTGTGGATAAAGATCCTATCTCGGGCTTATATGAGCTGCCCCCGGCTACTTATGAATACGGCCCTTGTGGAAATGAGGCCTGCTGGCAAATTCGTCAACTTGATTATCGGGGGTATCACAAACGTGCCGAGGAATATCTGGAAGCATTCATTCAACTTCAAGGGAAAATGCCTTTTGATGGGAATTTTAAATCTAAAGAAGGCTCTTTCCAGGCTTGTGGCACCTATGGAGATGAAATACACAGAGGAGTTTTTGCTTATAATCTTGATCATGGATTTATTCTTTTCCAACTTGCAGAACATTATCTTTTAACAAGAGATGATAAGTGGCTAACCAGAATATTACCCAATCTTCTAAAGGGGTGCGAGTTTATAATTCGTGAGAGAGCCGCTACTATGGGCAGGGAAGCTAATGGCAGTAAACGCTCAGAGTATGGTTTGCTGCCAGCGGGCCATATGGAAGATAATCAGGAATGGAGACATTGGTTTGCTGTTAATGCTTATGCTTACTATGGCATGAAATTAACAACAGATATACTAAAAAAGATTAATCATTCCGAGGCAGAGAGAATTTCCAAAGAAGCCAGAGCTTATTGTAAAGATATTCGTGAGGCAGTAGAAAAGGCAATGATAGAATCACCAGTTGTTAAATTACTAGATGGTACCTGCGTCCCTCATATTCCTGCCCGAGCCCGACTGCGTGGAAGAGAGTTAGGATGGTTGCGTGAGGGTGGATATGGACCTTTACACTTGGTTGGCTGTGATATAATAAAGCTCGATGAGGAGATAACAACATGGATTTTAAAGGACCTGGAGGATAATATATTTATTAGCCGGGAATTTGGATGGCCAATAGATCTTGAAAAACACTGGTTTAGTCAGGGAGGGGTAGCCTGTCAACCACTACTATTAAATAATGGTATAGTTTATTTAAAAAGAGGACAAATTAAACACGCCATAAGGTGGCTTTATAATTCTTTAGGGGTGAGTTTATACCCGGATGTTAAAGTTTTTGCTGAATGGGTGTCGGAACCCGGGCATGGTGTTGGCCCTTTTTATAAAACTTCTGATGAGTGTGAATTTCTTAACTGGCTGCGTATGTTTTTAGTTTATGAACAAAAAAATAAATTATTTCTTGCTATGGGCACAGCAAGAAATTGGCTAAAAGATGGTAAAACTATCACGGTAAAAAAATCAGCTACTTATTTTGGGATTGTAAATTACGAGTTACATTCAAAGGTTACTTCTGGAGAAATTGAAGCAACCTTAAATCCGCCAAAGCGCAGTATTCCAGAAAAAATTGTCATTTGTTTTCGCCATCCAGAGAAAAAACGGATACAAAGTGTCATCGTCAACGGTGTTAAACATCAAGATTATGATGCTGATAAAGAAGTTATTTATTTAACCAAATTATCTGATGAGATGAAAATAGTGGTTAAATACTGATTAATAAAGCAAGGAAAAAATCATGGTTTTAGATTTTAATATTCCTGCTAAAGAGATTGAACGAAGAAAACAGGTTATTCGAGATGTATGGGATTACAAATTGGATAACGTTGATCATATTCCTATCCAGTTGATCCCGGTACCAAACTCAAAAGGCTATACTCTTAAAGAAAGATTCACTGATAAAAGAAAACAGTTAGAAGTGGAGGTGGAAAAAATTAAGGCAGGCTTAGAGTTAATGCCTGATGATTATATACCAACTTTGCATCCTGATTTAGGTTATGTAGTTACCCAAAGTGTTTTTGGAATGAAACCAGTTTATGCTGATTCTCATCAACCTCCTTATACTAAGAAAGACCCTCCCAAAATTGCAAAAATTGATGAGGTATACAAATTGAAGCTACCCGATCCTTGTTATGATGGTTTGATGCCTGAAGGATTAGAGAGAATAAAGTATCTGATGAAGGAAACAAACTATCAATTCCCCTGTTCATTATTAGACATAGGTGGTCCTATGGATATAGCCCATGAGTTAATGGAGACAAATTTATTTTTTACGGCTATGTACGATGCACCTGATACAATCGAGTATTTGGCAAATTTTTTAGCTGACGTTTTAATTGCACTTCGAGATGCATGTATTGAGACAGCTGGTGGTATAGAGAATATAACCTCAACTGAATGGGATGAGAAGTGGTTTCCTAAAAAGGGCTACGTAAGTAATGACCTGGCGGCTATGTATTCTCCCAAGTTTTTTGAAAAATTTGCTATACCCGCAGATGATAAAATATATAATAAATATGGGGGTGGCTTGCTTCACAATTGCGGTCCTCATCCCTCTGTTGAGTATTACTTAAGGGATAATCCCAAGATTTACGGTCTCACCTGCACTGCCTGGGATTTAGACAAGGAAACCTTAGAGAAGATAAAAGTCTTATTTAATCACAAAGCTATTCTCTATGTAGAACTGCGGATAACAGAATCAATCAGGAGAACAGTGGAAGAATATAAACGAGTCGTAGATGCTTTAATGCCGGGTGTGATAGCAATACCATGGATGTGGATAGGGCCAAGTACCTCACTTTATCCTGTCCCGTCTGATATAGATGTTCGCAGGGATACACCAATCCTATACAATAAACTTCTGAAAATAACAAAGGAATATGCAGATAAGATAAAAAAAGGTTAAAAGGTAGTGAATGATATGCAGAGTAGTTATGAAATTGTCAGACGAGCCATAGAATTTGATGGACCGGAGCGAGTACCCTATAATTTTGATGAAAACCGAACGCCGGTTATTAGGACAAAATACGGGGATGATTTTATCTGGGTCTTTGTAGATCCAGATCCCTCTTTTGTGCCTCATGTTTCAGGGGAAAGTGAGCTGGGAGTGGTCAGTAAAACCTTAGATGAAAAAGTAATGGGCATACCTAAACAGCATTCCCTTGATGACTGGGGAAAACTGAAGGATTATAAGCTTCCTGATTATACCTTGCTCGAAAGGTATAAGAATATGGAGAGGCGAATTGCAGAAAAGCCGGATAAATACGTGCTGGGCATGTTCCCCCACTTTCTGTTTCAAGTGCTTCCGGAATTATTGGGTTTTGAGCAATTCACAATTTCTATCCTCGCTGAGCGAGAAAACTTAGAGGGACTGCTAGACATGCTGACCGAAAGCTGTATCAAGGTTGTCCACTGCATGGCGGACAGGGGGGTTTATGGTATTATTGCCATAGATGATATGGGGTTTCAGGACCGCCTCATGATCAGTCCAAAGCACTGGAGAGAAATCATCAAGCCTAGATATGCTACGGTTATTCAAGTCGCTCATGAGAGAGGGATTCATATCTTCAGTCACATCTGTGGGTTTATCCTAGATATTATTGAGGATTTGATTGAAGTGGGACTGGATGTTATTCAGATTGACCAGCAGGATAACATGGGAATCGATGAGCTTGCCAGAAGGTATGGGGGCAGGATTTGCTTTTTCTGTCCGGTTGACATCCAAACTACCCTCAGTAAGCCGAATTTGCCAGCTATCGAAGAAAAAGTCAAACACTTACTCTGGGCCTTTGGAAGGTATAATGGGGGATTTATGGTTAAAACCTATCCCCAGCCTGAAGCTATTGGCATCCCAGAGGAAAACACCGCATATATGTGTGAGATGTTTAAAAAGTATGGAAAATATCCCTTAGATATTGATTAATACATACCCAGAGATCTCATTCAAATATCTTAACATTACTACATATTATCCTGTTCTACTATAAAAGACCGCTGCCGGCTAATTAATTTCAGTATTTTCCAAATTTTTTGGCCGTCTCGACCATAGTATAAATGTTATCCTCGGACGTTTCTTTGCCCACTTGATCGCCTGTGCCCAGAATCAATCTCGGTTGACTCTCCCAGACCTCCAGAATCTCCCTAATCTCTTTTTCAACATCAACAGAAGTTCCGCGAATCAAGGTTTCTACAGTGTGAACATTTCCACTAAAGGTTACTCGTCCAGCTAGCTTTTTTTTAACTTTTCTCAAACTTGTAACATCACCTCCGGGCGGGCGTTGAAAAGGACAGACACAATCGATTCCCAGTTGAGCAAAATCCTCTATGACTTCCATGCAATTCCCATGGAAATGAAGATGTACAAGGCCGCCCATTTGATGAGCTGCATTCACTACAGCTTCTATGACAGGTTTGTCCCACTTTCTCCACATCTGGGGACTGACTAAGGAAAGGGTAGACCAGATACAAGGGATATTAACTGATTCGGCCGTTGTTTTGCTGAATATTGCCCGAGTAAATTCGGTTATCCAGTGAATGTATCTTTTCTGAAGCTCAAAAAGATAACGCTCATGATCGACTATATCCAGAATTGTCTGTTCCAGTCCCCCTTCTCGCTCCCACCCAATAAAATCAATAAAAGTAAAACCAGTAAGAACTTCTAAAAGATAATCATCTCCTATTTTGTCCAATGCCTCTTGCACCGCAGACCAGTCATACTCATTTGCTTCTCTTAGGACAAACTTTTCATAAAAAGGCCAGTCATTTTGGAAATTCTTGATAAACCTCTCTATCTTCCAGGAAGGCTCTTTTTTATCGTAAAGAGTGCGAGCTGTAAGTTTTCCTTTGGGGGTATGGATTATTCCTTTCTCCTCGTAGCGACCCTCTCCAATTCTTTGAAGCTGACGATTGATAGGGAAAAGGTCGTATTTTGGTTGCGGCTGAACTATTCCCCACCCTTCACAACTATAATGCTTGAATGTCTTTTGCAGGGCCTGCCAGTGAGGGATTTCTCTTTCCAGTTGAATCATATCGACCCCGAGAACTTTTGCTGGAATATAATACCAGAATTCTGGAGCAACAGGGACTCTATCAGGTTTTTCTCCCTTGTAAGCAGTTAACATTCTCTTTTTTGGCGTTATATTCATCATATCCTTGCCTCTCTCCCATGTTGGGCTCTCCTTAAAAGAGTAAATACTTAAATCAGCTCTTTCTTTATAGCACCTTAAGGCCATCCTGTATGTGAAAGTAGCTCCTTAGCCTCTTTTTCTGAGGAACAGCTAGTAAAAATCAACAACCCTTCTGGCTTAAGACTCTCCAGAACAAAATCAACTTCTGCAGACTGGCAGAAAACCTGAATGGCTTTTTTCTTAGCCTGAATTTTTCGATATATGGGTATCCACCTAGCTACGCCTTCTTTCACCATACCTGCACCGGGAACCCACTGAACAGCGTTAAGGCGAGGAATTTCCAAGATCATGTCCAAATGTTTCAAAGCATCCGGGCCATCTAAGTGATAGATAGAGTAATCTAAATAATTAATTTCATTCATCAGTTCCTCCAGGAAAAACTCCCCGTACATTGAGGTGGAAATAAGGCAAGTAAAGTCATTTTGGACGGGGTACCCCTTTCCTGGAGACCAGAGATTTGTCCAACTAGAACTGCCTTCCTGTTTGTCTGCCGTAATCTGGTAACTTTCCTCATAAATCTTACGCCATACTTTCCAAAGGGGTTTCATTGCCTTCTTAACCCCCTTCGGGTTATCAATTAAGTCCAGACACAGCTGCTGAGGACCTCCCCTTAGAACTGCTAATGAATCCATGCCCTCGTGAATATCAGTTGGACTGATAAAATACCTTCCTTGTGATTTTTCTAAGGCGTAGCGCATAAACTCTTTAGTTTTTTGCCAATAGAAGTTTTTATCTTTGACTTGAATCACGGATAAATCGGAATAATCTGTAAGGATTGGATCATTCCATTTTGCCCAGGAGACAGGGGGCGGCTCTTCCTCATTTGCTCCCCAGGTAAAAGTGGGCAAGAAAACAGGGGAAAATTCTATATCTGCACCCATATAAGCAGAGAGGATATCGGTACCAAAGTTTGGCCAGTAACAGGGAAAGGCTACACCACCAAAAAAAGTGGCCTGGAAAATTTTTTCAGCACATTCAATAACTTTTTCTTTGTCAAATCTCTCCTCTCTTCTTATCTTTATTGTATTTCCGGATAGTATTTCTCTGGATTGGGAATCATCCCGTGGAGCAACTACCCAAATAGGAACCCTATCCAAAACCTGGCAATTCCACCAGGTTTCATAATATTTTTTTATTTTCCCCCAATTTTCAAGCAGCATATTTTCTCCTCTAATGGTTTTCTCCTTATTATCCTTTATTTATATTGGCCATACTTGAGGATTGCTTCCATCATACGCTTTACATTTTCCACTTTTGCATAACCAGGGATAGAATTACCACTGGAGATGATATAGCCTCCTCCCGGGGCAAGAGCTTCTATTTTTCTTCTCACTTCTTCTTCAACTTCATCTGGCTCAGCATTACTCAACAAGTTAAGATCAATATTACCCACAACACATACTCTTTTTCCATAATCTCTCTTTACCTGGATAATATCCATGCAATTTGGATCAATCGGATGTAGACCATTCATTCCCAAAGTTAATAAATCATCTATTATAGGGATTAAATTGCCATCGCTGTGAAATACCCAGGGAATCGTTATTTTCTCGGCTACCTGTTTTACCCGAGGCAAGATAAGGTCTCTGAAGGTCTGAGGAGAAAAGAAAGGTCCCGTATCAAAAGCAAGGTCATCAGCTGCGCAGAAAAAATCAAAACCAATATTTATAAGTTTCTCTATAATTACACAATTCCACTCAACATATTTGTCCAACACTCTTTTTATAAGGTCGGGATTATCATACAGGGCATAGGAAAACCCCTTCACTCCCATACTGCGCATGGTACAATCTATGCCCAAATTTACTATAGCACTGGCTGCAAATTCCTCTTTCTCCTTGATAAACTTCTCTGCCGAGTTATATATTTGCTTATCTTCCGGACCGGAACACTTAACAAGTTCTCTTCGGCCGTCACTCAAAGTAAGAACACATGGCATGTGGTCTATAATTCTTAAATCATCCTCATTTTTAATTACCCCTTCTGTTTGATATTGAATTCCGTTCTTCCCTTCTTTCCGCTGGACAAAGGGGTCAGGATAACCCCACCATACAATGTGGTCTCGATGCATGCAGCGAGAAATTTCCTTCTCTGTAAAAGTCTCTTTGCCTGAGATTTCCTTTACCACTTGAGGGGAAATATCAATTTCAAAGTATGGAACTCGGTCTGGAATTTCTCCTTTTAAAACCTTTATTATTCTAGTTTGAGCACTCATGTGTTTATTAAAGGGTCTAAAAACAAAGACCCTTTTTATCTCCTTTAACTTCAAAACTTCCTTTCAAATGTATATCTTCTGAGGAACTTCCTATCATTACCTCAAAAATACCCCTCTCCACAACCAAATCCATATTGATGTCATAAAAAGCCAAATCTCCCGAGGTGATAGTGAAGTTCACTGTCTTTTTCTCCTCTGGCTCAAGGGTTATTCTTTCAAACCCTTTGAGTTCCTTTATGGGTCTGGCTACGGTAGCTACTTTATCATTAATGTATAATTGAACTACTTCATCTCCTTTATATTTACCAATATTCTGGACATCTACACCAATATTCATCTTTTCCTTAGAACTTATTTTTTCAGGATTTATTTTGAGATTACTATACTCAAATTCTGTATAACTTAGTCCATAACCAAAGGGAAATAGCGGTTGCTTTCCTCTTAAGTCAACATAATCATATCCTCTGCCTGTGGGTTTGGGATTGTAATAGAGTGGAAGTTGTCCTGTAGTTTTGGGGAACGTTATAGGTAAGCGACCGGCTGGATTATAATCACCAAATAAAACATCGCCAATGGCATTCCCTCCTTCCTCTCCTGGATACCAGGCTTCAACTACAGCTTCTACGGTATTTATCCATTTACTCATAGTGACAGCGCTTCCATTGATAAGCACTACCACTACAGGTGTTCCTGTGTTACATATCTCTTTAATTAATTCTTCCTGCACCCCGGGTAGGTCTAAGTTGCATCGATCTTTACTCTCGCCCTCTGTTTCTTCAGAATTTCCCACAAACAAAATAGCTATATTAGATTTTTCGGCTATTTTTATGGCTTCCTCAAAACCTTTCCTAGAACTTCCGGTTAACCTGCAGCCCTGGGCAAAATAAACCTTTGTATTTTTGGAAACCTTATTCTTAATTCCTTCTAAGGGTGTAACTACCCCTACCCCATAGCCACTATATCCTCCAACTCTTATCTCATTTGCATTAGGGCCTATAAGGGCAATAGATTTTAAATCTTTAGATAAAGGCAAGATGCCATCATTTTTTAATAAGACTATGGCCTGGCTGGCTACTTCTAAAGCTAATTTTCTGTGCTCTTCACAGCCGCAAATCTTTTCAGCATATTCAGGATCAACATAAGGGTCATCGAACAAGCCCAACCAGAATTTAACTCTTAAAATTCTGCGAGTTGCCTCGTTAATTACCTGCTCGGATAGTTTTCCTTCCTTAACTAACTCTGGAAGTTCCTCGAAACAATCGCTTTCAGGCAGCTCCATATCTAATCCTGCCTCTATAGCTTTTTTAGCGGCTTCGGCCTTTGTCCTGGCCACTTTATGCGATGTTGTTGTGACGCCACGCTCAGATGTGGGCCAATTTAGAGCGTATAGACCTAAAACAGCATCATAATCTGAGACTACAAACCCTTTAAATCCCCATTCTTTTCTGAGAATATCTGTAAGAAGCCATCTATTACAAGAGCAAGGTACACCATCAAGAGAATTATATGCTGCCATAACAGATAAAGCATTCGTTTTTTGAATACAGGCTTTAAAAGCAGGAAAATAAATTTCTCTTAGGATTCGCTCCGAGAGGTGAATGGCGTTACTATCCCGCCCTCCATCGCCGACGAAGTTGGCGGCAAAATGTTTAGGAGTAGCTGCCACCTTTTGACTTTGAACGCCCTTGACAAAAGAGATAGCCATAAGCGAAGCCAGGTAAGGATCCTCGCCATAAGTTTCCTCAGTTCTGCCACATCTTGGATCCCTGGCAATATTGATGGTTGGTGAAAGACATTGATGAATACCACGTGCTCTCGTTTCTTTTCCGATGGCTGTGGCTACCTCTTTCATTAAATCTGGATCCCAGCTACTGGCCAGAGCTATTGACTGAGGAAAAATTGAAGAGCCTTTAGCCATGCAGCCATGTAAGCATTCATCGTGGATTATTACCGGTATTCCCAGACGAGTTTCTTCAAGAGCAAATTTCTGAATTTTATTAGCAAGTTCTGCACTTTCTTTGTGGGAAAATGTTCTCAGGACACAACTTAACTCGCCTAGGCCATATTTTCCCTTTTCTACAACTAGTTCTTTCCAGTGTTTTCTCCAGAAATGAGTTGATATAGCTTCTGAAATATCTCTTTCCTCAGAAATTATTTTATAAAACAAACTCTCAAGCTTTTTCCCTTTGTCTGACAAGCTCCCAAAAAGCTCGGAGAATGTTTTCCGTAAATGCCATTTTGCTTTTAATTGGCTAATTTTCTCCTCCAGGGTCATTCTTCCAAGTAAATCTTCAACTCTTCTCTCTTCAGATTGAGTAGAATCTAGATAAACCAACTTTTCTGCGCTAGACCGCTTGTTCAAGCTCATCTTTTCCTCCTTGTAATAAATTTTCCCTTCCCCTTATTCATTAACCATAACACTTTTTACGGTAGTCTCTCTGTCATCTCTTAATATCTTCATAGCCTCCTCAATTTCATCTAGTTTGAATGTATGACTAATGAGTGCCTTTGCCTCTATTACACCGGACTGAATTAATTCAATACAGGTTGGAAAATAGAGGGAAGGAGAAGCAAATGAGGCTCGGAGCTCGAGTTTCTTAAAGTGAAAATCATTAGCATTGAAAGAAATTTCTGCGTTAGGGCCATATTCAATCCCTATAAATGCAACAATACCTCCTACATTTGTAATTTCAAAGGCAGGAGGAATAAGCCTGGGTGGTGCTGTTATAAGTACTCTATCTAAACCTTTCCCTGCATAGGTATGGTCTCGAATATCCATTTTGTCTGTCAAGATTATTTCATCAGCACCAAATTTTCTGGAAAGTGTGATCCTTCTTCTTGCCACTGAAAGCTCGGCAGCATATATCTTTCTTGCTCCCACCGCTCGGGCAAGTTTTAAAGCCATAAGTCCAATAGGGCCAAGGCCTATTACCAATACATCATTATTTAGCTTTATATCAGCAGTATACACTAGATCTAAGGCAACGCCAAGAGGCTCAACCAATGAGGCTTCTTTAAAAGAAATGCCTTCAAAAGGAACTAAAGTTTCTTTTGGCACAATAATGTAATCAGCAAAACCCATAGGACCGGTAAGCCAGTAATTCGGCCCCTTATTACAGAGGTCAACTCTTCCATTACGGCAGTTAGAGCAGGTTCTGCAGAACGTACCGCTCTCCAATACAACCTTTTTACCTATTGTAACATTATTAACATGCTTGCCTTTCTTTTCTACTAAGCCGGCAATTTCGTGCCCAAAGGGCTGCCAGTCCGCTGCTTCGGTAGCTGCAGTAGAGAGGTCAGTTCCACATATGCCACATGCTTTAACCTTGACCAAGACTTCATCTTCGGTAATCTCTCTCATATCGAATTCACGAATTTCAAACTGGTAAGGTGCTTTTACATAAGCTGCTCTCATATTCTTTTCTCCTTATTCCTGGTTGGTTTACATAGTTTCAAATCGAACGCCCTTGCGTGCCAGCCTGTCAATGTTAGGAGTCTGAATCACATCGTTTTCGTAGCAGCCCAACACAAAGGCACGTAACTGATCGCACAGGCAAATGATTAAGTTTGGCTTATCCATACTTACTATCTTCTTTCACTTCCCTTTATAGCCATTATTTATCGTATTGCTTTAAGTATTTAAAATAATATTGGAAGTTTTTAAGGGGTACATCAGGTGGAACTGTATGGTCAAGAGTAGGTATATAACCTCTCCTCTCTTTAAAATACTCCATTACTCGATCCACTTCTTGCTCAATAGCTCCATAATCTTTGCTTAATGCCCGTTTATCAATCCCCCCTACAATCATAAATTTATCTGGAAAATCTGAGTGAATTTTTCTCACATCATTTCCAGCCTGAACTTCAAAAGGGAATATTCCTGTAACGCCACCTTCTAAGAAAAGCGGGATTAACTCCTGCAAATTTCCATCACTGTCAACCCAAATATTTTTAATTCCTATATTTTTGAGGTAACTTATCAGTTTTTTGTAATAAGGAAGAATGAATTGTCTAAAGAGTTTAGGAGAAATAAGGGGACCGCTTTTGTAAGCCATATCTTCATCTATTACAATAAGGTCAAGATCCATCCCCCTAGCTATCCTGGTAAATATTGCTTTATTCAAATTTACCCATCGGTGTTCTATATCATGAATAAGCTCTGGATCATCGAAAAACGTGTAGAAGAGTTTTTGATCGCCCAATAAGTTTCTTGCCAGCATAAAGGTACCGCATAAGGTAGTTGCGAGGGGCCATTTTCGACCTTCTTCTCCATATTCTCTCTTTAATTGACCCCAATTTCTGAATCGTAATTCTTCATTTAACTCTAATCGAGGTTTTATCTTTTCCCAGGTGGCACGATCCTTAACCGGAAATTGAAGAAATTGAGGCATTGAGGCATCTTCATTATTTTTAAAAACTTTTTTTATAATACCATCGCCGTCCTGAATAATTCGACAATTTTGATCTTCTTCTATTATCTCTTCATCAAATCTAGGAGCAAATGGAGAGATGCAAGCCCCAGCAATTTCCTGAGGCATCCAAACCATTTTATCAAAGCCAAAATATTCATCCAGGTCCCGGCCGTATTTCTCTGGATCAAAATCAATATTTAAACCCTCTTTTCTCCATCCCTTTAGAGTAGTAGGCCAAAAACCCGGATTCCAACGAAAATAACGATCTACTTCTTCTCTTTCACAGTAAGCTGAGAATCTTTCTCTTGAGTTCATAGTACTCCCTTTTCATGTAAGTTCGTACCAGGTAAGTCTTTCTAAGAAACCCAATTGTAATTTACCAGGATTCAAAAACCTCTTCTCACGTACAACTTCTGATTTTCTTTATAGCACCTTAAGATCGGATAGTAGCTGGACAGCTTCCTCCACTATTGCCTCACCAGTTCCTTGAGCTACAAAACTGTGAAAACCTGTCCACACCTGATAACCACCAAGGTTAAAAGCCTCTTCATCGGGAATATAACCTATGTAATCATTGGCGAGTTCTACTATGTATGTATAGCGGAAAGGAGAACGCCTCTTTATTTGAAGTCCAAGTTCTGTAAAAAGTTCGCCAGGCACTCCTACTAGTACTATGTCTCCCAAAACTACTGCTTGCAACCATATCTTACCTACCTTACCCTGACGCTCTAAAAGCCTCTGCCTCATCCTTCTGAACACCTCAATAGTCGGTTCAGGATCACTTAGCCTTTTATTACAATAATAAGAGACGGCTTTATCTTCTTTTTCCTCATCAAATTTCCTTATACTATATTCAATTTCTCGCTTCACCGATACTATGGAGGGAATTACTCTAGGTTTAGAGAAAGAAAGTGCCTTTTTGATAGCATTTTTAACTCTCAGTATCATTTCATCTGTAGATAAGGCAAGATTATGAGTAGAACCAGCAGCACCAGGGAGGAAAATTGCCGTGCCGCCAAGCTCCTCCTCTAATTCCTGTGCTGCCAACCCATAAAATCCGGGAGAGCGTCTGCCAGATTGGCGTGCTCCAATGTTGTGCGTAGAGTGGTTAAAGAAGAATGCTTCCATGCCACCATCTGTCCGCTTAAATGCCATAACAGGTAGCTCAGAATCAAAGGGTCCGCTTGGCCTTAAAGCGTCTTTTCTCGGCCCAATCCAGTAGATTGTGTCGTCTTCCATCAAAAGACGGCTGTTTTGACCAACTGTAGACTCCTCTCCTAACCAAAAATACATTTCAGCCTCATTAACACCTTTCAACCTGTTTGTAGCAGTACGAACAGTCGAGAGTATAGAATCTTTCATCCGTATACAGAAGACCTCATCTCTGGAATATCCATGACAGGTGACGGTTGTAGGTGCATGATGTGTATGGGTAGCTGTAATAAGAATATTTTCAAAAGGAATGTCAAAATCAGCTTCAATACTTCCACAAACCTCATCAAGGATATCGCCTCCTACCATCAGGACATCACAGGAAACGAGGCAAATCCTGATATTTCCTTCAATAACTATTGCAGAGGCTCTGATTTTGCCTTCCTGACCAGAAACATATTGTGGATGAATACCTCCGCCGATGACCATTGAATCATCACCTAGAATTTCTGCTGTGGCAGCGGCCACCTTTATGTCTTTCACTTTTTCTCCTGGCATAATATTCACTATAGTGAATATGTATTTGATTTTACCATCTCACCTACATACCTTCTTCCAACTTTCAATCATAATCTCTACACTCTCCCATGGTGTATCAGGGAAAAGAGAATCTACTGGCGAGAGTATAAAACCATGCGGTCCCAGAATTTCCACTGCAGTGTAAACCGCCTCATAAATTTCTTCAGGCAAGCCTTTTTTCAGGGTAAGAGCACTATTTACTCCCCCCGCAAGAGCGAATTGTCCACCAAGTTGTTGTTTCAGCAGTTTTAAATCTACTTTATCCTGTACTGGATCGACAAAGTATAGTAGATCAATATCAGCCTCTTTAAGTAGCTCAAGCATTGGCATAAGCCCTGTTGTCATAACATAGGCAAAGAGCAAACCTGCTTGATGTACCATACTGACAAGGTTTTTCAGATGAGGTAATACAAAACGGCAAAATAATGCTGGTGACCAAAAATCTGTAGAGCTATACCAGCCTCGCTGCACTATCATATCTATGCTACCGATATCCAGCATAATTTCAGTTCGGCGCTTATCAAACTCGAACATCACCTCCACAAACTCCTGGAAAAAGGCGGGGTTCTGTGAAGCTGCGATGAGTGCTCCTTCTACACCGCTCAGCCATACAATGCCGTCCATACCAAAGGCGCTCCATCCCTGAACGAGAACCCCTTGCTCAGTAGCAAACCTTTTCACCTGATCCATTCTCTCTTTATACTTTGCCAACCGTTCTGATGTTGGATTTTGAAGAAGATAACGAAGTTTAGGAAGGTCTTCAGGGCCACTAACAGGATGTTTCACAGCCCGGGGTATATTAAAGTCCTCAAAGAGAGACACTTTCTCAGGCTGAATTACCCACCCTGCTCCCTGGTTTTCTCTTGTTTGCCGAACTGTGTGTCTCAGTAGGCCAGCCGGTGTATTATATTCCCGATGTAAGAGAGTGTAAGTTTCCTTGTCTGATGGAGGCTCACGCCAATCTCTTATCTGAACACCGGGATGCATACTCCAGGGAACTGAAACATCAAGCACATCATCAACTCCTAAAGAAAACCAACGGCTAACCCGTTTAAAATCCTGTTTTATACCCCAGGGTTCTGGCAGTGTATGAATATGCTCTAGCCTCATTGTATACCAGTGAGCAACCTCACGATTATTCTCACTCCAGCGCAGGTGTTTGGGAGCAGTAAAGCCAAAGACTGGGCAATAAAGTGGTACATGATCTGGTTTCTCACCTTTAATAGTAGCCAACAAACGTTCACGTGATCTCATAATTTCGCCTTACTTAACTTCGGTTTC
>WJOQ01000069.1 GCA_009618505.1 Clostridia bacterium
TAAGGAGAGAAAAATTAAGTTAGATCTCTTCCCCCAAAAAGGTAAATTTCAAAGGATAGGTAATGCTTTTATGCGTTGCCTATCCTTTTTTTATTACTTTGCAAAGGAGCCTATGGGAATATCAGGGATAATACTGTCCTGCGCCCGCGGACAATGCCTGCCCTGAGGCTCTGGTCCGCAGGCTCCTCCACCTAGAGAAAGAAGAAAGGAAAAGCTTCATTTCTTAATGAGAATTTGAAAATTTAAGGCAAGTATACCCGAAAAAGGCTCCGGTAGATTCACCTCCGCCGAAATAACCACTCACCGAGGCATCCTCAGGTTTTCTAGCCTGGGCCTCAAGGTGGCCTATTTTTAGCTGGGGGTAAGGGAGCGAAGAGCCTAGCTACCCTTGCCAGCTTGCCTCAAAATGTTAAGAGATCAACTATTTAGAAGTGGCTAAAAGACTAATGTTAACTTTGACCCTATATATATACCCTAAAGGTTAACATCGCCCCTTTGAAAATACCATCAATTCAGAGTTTCAAGAGGCAAAATTTGGGGGTCTGAGAGGTAAAAATAGGAGCAGGGGAGATGAGAGGCAAATAAATAGGCCCATTAGCTTAGGAAAATGAAGGTTTTCCAAGAAGAGAAAAAATATTTAGAGAAGCTTCTCAAAGAATTAAACGGAGGACAAACGCAACTTCTGATTATCAAAGAAAAATCCTAGTAGCGGAAAGAGGGGTGATGATATTATTTAGCTACAATTCTTTGAGATTGGGAGATCCTATAGAAAATTGAATCGATAACAAATAAATTAAAGGAGATAAAAATGTTGCGAAAATTAGTAGTAGTACTGCTGACTGGAGTTATATGTCTGATAGGAGTAACTTCAGCGTTAGCAGTGACGTACAATGAGGCACCAATGCTCAGAACGATGGTAGCGGCTGGAGAGCTTCCACCAGTAGAGGAAAGACTTCCCGAGGAGCCTTTGGTAATTCCTACTGTGGAAAGGATAGGGCAATATGGGGGAACGTGGAACCGATGTTGGGGTGGCCCAGATGATAATATGGCGATGTGGTACATATGTCAGGAGCCGTTAATTCGATTTAACTACAACGGTAGCAAAATTCTCCCTAATATTGCAAAAAGTTGGGAAGCCTCTGAGGATGGAAAAGTTTTTGTTTTCCATCTTAGAAAAGGAATTAAATGGTCTGATGGAACACTCTTTACTGCCGGCGACATACTTTATCTGTACGAGGATGTTCTCTTGAACGAAGAACTTACTCCTGTCTTTCCTGGATGGTTGACAGTAGGCGAAGAACCTGTAAAACTTGAGAGGATAGACGATTATACAGTAAAGTTTAGCTTTGAGGCACCTTATGGGCTGTTCCTTAGTATGTTAGCTTATCAGGGAGGCTTGTTCTATCAGCCTAAACACTACATGAAACAATTTCACCCTCGTTACACACCCATGGATAAGCTAGAGGAGATGGCAAAGAAGGCAGAATTTATGTCTTGGAATAAGCTCTACCTTTCGAAATCCGGCTGGGCAGGACTAGTAGGAAATCCTGAATATCCTACTATACTCGCCTGGAAAGTCACTGTGCCTTCTCCTGCTCTGCGGGTGGTAATGGAGAGAAATCCTTATTGCTGGAAGGTAGATCCAGAGGGCAATCAACTTCCCTATATCGATCGCATCGCTCTTGATCTAGTACAGACCAGCGAGATGGCTGTCCTGAAAGCTGTGACAGGAGAATTGGACATGCAATGGACTGCGGCGGCAACAGAAGACTTTCCCATTCTTATGGCAAATCGAGAAAAAGGTAATTATCGAGTGTTTAAGTGGCCACTAACCGATGGTTGGCGTGTTGGTTTTATGCTTAACCAAAATTGTAAAGATCCAATTCTGCGTAAGTTATTCGGAAACGATAGGTTTAGAAAAGCTCTTTCCTTGTCTATTAACCGAGCAGAGATCAACGAGTCTGTTTATCTGGGACTAGGTAAACCCCAACAGGCATCATTTATGGAAGGAACTCCCTATTTCTCAGAAAAGTGGGAGAAAGCTTATGCTGAATACGATCCTAAAAGAGCTGATACTCTTCTGGATGAGATAGGACTGAACGAAAGAAGTGCAGAGGGATTTCGTCTTCTGTCCGATGGTACACCCATTAACTTGATCGTGGATGTGCAACCTGTACCTGACTGGTATAAAGTTTGCGAGCTTGTGAAGGATTATTGGGGTGCTATCGGGATACAAATGACAATTAATCACGTAAGTCACCAGTTAATTACGACAAGAAATTTCGCGAATTTGCAGCAAGTTCGTGTATTTTCTGGTTTTCCTATTTTCCCAACTTGTTGTGATGAGCCACTTCCTGCTAGTCCATGGTGTTACTGGGCTCCAGAATATGGCCGTTGGTATGAGACTAAAGGAGAAGCTGGCGAAAAACCAACAGGAGATATAGCGAAATTACAAGAACTATGGACGGAAATCAAAATAACCCCAGATGAGAGAAAAAGAGCACAGCTTATCGATGAGTTCATTGAGTTGCACATAAAAAATATCTGGATAATTGGGACGGTAGGGAAAATACCAATTCCTGTGGTAGTGAAGAATAATTTCCGAAATGTTCCTGAACAGAGGCTTATAGATGACACTTTAAGAACTCCCAAAAATGCTAACGTGGAACAATTCTTCATCGAACAATGATAAATAACTTTGACAGGTTCACACTGTAAGTACTGTGTGAACCTGTCAAAGACTTTGGTCTGTTCTGGAATACAAGAAAAATGTCAATATGTCACTATATGATTCGTCGATTTCTTTTTATGATAATTATCCTGCTAGCGATATCTATTATTGCATTTATCATTATTCAATTACCGCCGGGTGATTATTTAACATCTTATATGAGTAGGTTAAGACGACAAGGTACATCAGTAGATATGTCAGAGATAGCCTCGTTAGAAAAGTTCTTTGACTTAGACCAACCGATATATATTCAGTATTTCAAATGGACGGGGGCGATGTTGCAGGGAAATTTTGGATATTCCCTTGGGTGGAAGTGCCCGGTGAACCAATTAATAAGAGAGCGCCTCCCCTTAACGGTGATGATATCTCTTTTTACCCTTATCTTTGCCTACGCTGTGGCTATACCTATCGGGATTTATTCAGCTACACACCAATATTCTGCGGGTGATTATACCTTTACTGTTTTTGGTTTTGCTGGTTTGGCTATTCCGAATTTTCTTTTGGCATTGATATTACTATGGATTTTTTACAGCTATTTTGGCATTAGTGTAACGGGTCTTTTTTCGCCCCAGTACCGATCAGCGTCTTGGAGCATTGGTAGATTTGTTGATTTGCTAAAACACCTTCCCATTCCCATAATTGTTATCGGAACAGCCGGGACAGCTGGGCTCATTCGAGTGATGCGAGGCTGCCTCCTTGATGAACTACAAAAGCAATATGTCATTACTGCCCGGGCCAAAGGAGTCTCCGAAAGAGCTCTTTTATTCAAATACCCGGTAAGAGTAGCTGTCAACCCTATCATTAGTACCATAGGCTGGATCCTTCCTGCTATTGTCGCTGGAGGAACTATTACAGAGATAGTGCTTAACCTACCCACCATAGGTCCTATCTTTCTCCTATCATTGATGACACAAGACATGTATTTGGCTGGAAGTATCGTTATGCTTTTAAGCTTTCTAACTGTGATAGGAACCTTCATCTCCGATATCTTGTTAGTTTGGATAGATCCACGGATTCGGTATGGAGAATGATAGAAATAAAAAAAAAATAAGTACCGAGGAAAAATATTATATAGCCTCGCAGTGGCAACTTATGCGACGGAGGCTTGTAAAGCATAAGTTAGCCATTTTTGGAGGTATTATAGTAATCATTCTTTACATCGTAGCTATGTTCTGTGAGTTTTTCTCTACCCAGGATATGCATCAGCGTTATCCAGAATATATCTTTTGCCCACCTCAGAGAATTCGTTTTTTCGATAAGAATGGGTTTTACTTTCGGCCTTTTGTTTACGGAGTTAAGGGAATGAGAGACCCGGAGACTTTTAGGCTAATATATAAAGAGGATAGAAGCAAGAAATATCCTATTTACTTTTTTATTCATGGAGATAAGTATAAGCTCTGGAACTTGTTCGAGATGGATATTCACCTTTTAGGGGTAAAAAAGCCTGGGACAATATTCTTATTTGGAGTGGATGATTTAGGTAGAGATTTATTTTCACGTAATATTTATGCCTCTCGTATTTCCTTATCCATAGGTTTGATAGGAGTGGCTTTAAGCTTTATCTTGGGATGTATACTAGGAGGGATCTCTGGATACTACGGTGGGGCTGCTGATATGATTATCCAGAGGACTATAGAATTTTTAATATCTATACCTTCAATTCCCCTCTGGATGGCCCTGGCTGCTGCACTACCGCCCACCTGGTCCCCAATTAAAGTTTACTTTGGTATCACTATTATTCTTTCCATCTTCGGTTGGTGTGGTCTGGCCCGGGTAGTAAGAGGTAAACTTATAAGTTTGAGGAAGGAGGACTTTGCCATGGCGGCTAAAATTGCTGGAGCAACTGCTGGAAGGATAATAACTAGACATCTTCTCCCTTCATTTTTAAGTTACCTTATAGTAAACCTTACCTTAGCTGTACCCTATATGATTTTAGGAGAGACATCCTTGAGCTTTCTTGGCATTGGACTTCGTCCCCCAGTGGTAAGTTGGGGAGTTCTTTTAAAAGAGGGCCAAAATATAAGAACTGTTGCTCTTCATCCCTGGCTTTTACTTCCAGGGCTTTTTGTCATCATCACCGTCTTGACCTTTAACTTCCTTGGAGATGGCCTGCGCGATGCAGCTGATCCCTATAAATAAAGGTTTCCCTCTTGGGAGCTTTCTACAGAAAAATGAACTATATCGGGGGTGGAGGATAAAATGTCTATCCTACTAATAGGTTACGATGTAGAGCACTGGGATTCTAAAATCACACAAGTTTTTTTGCAAAAAGTAAGACAAATTCATAATGACCTTAATGTACCTTACACTTTATTTGTTGTGGGAGAGACTTTGGAGAAAAACATATCAGAATTTCAAAGAATTGCACAAGATAAGCAAATAGATATTCAACAACATACTTATTCTCATCTTTTACTCAAGACAGTTGTTATGGAAAGCAAAAATAAAGTGGAGATATTTAAAGGGGGCACCTTAGAACAGATAAGAGAAGAAGTTGGGAAGACCAATGAGTTACTTAAAAAATACCTAGGAGTAAAGTGTATGGGATTGACTGCGCCTTATGGTTATTATCGGGGTCTGAGTGATCGTCCAGATATCTTACAGATTCTCCACGATTTAGGTATTCGGTTTACTAGAACTTACGCAAGGAATGAGAAAGATTATCAACCGGTTTCCTTCGAGATACAGCCATTTTGGTATGAGGTTCAGGGATTTCCTTATATTCTGGAGTTTCCCATTCAAGGATGGCAAGATCTTTATCTTCGAAGAGAGTTAGGTTGGAAAAATAAAGAGGGTTATCTTGAGGAAGTAAAGAAAAGTATTGAATATATCAAAGAACGCGATCTTGACTGGTGCTACGTTCAGCATGATCACTCCAGTATAAAGGAGGATCCGAATATGGAGATGACAAGAAATTTTATTCAGTATGCTTTGGATAAAGGAGTTACTTTTACTTCTTATAAGAATTACTACAATAAAAAGATGAAAGAAAAATGAGTATTTATGAAAATTAATGAGCTAAAATAAGGCCAGAAGGAGATAGAAAATTAAGAAAATAGATAGGCTCATTAGCTTGGGGGAAAGGAAGGCTTTCTAAGAAAGATAGTGTTTAAAAATTAGTCTTTTCAGAGGTTTTTCAGGAAAGAATGAACCATGTCATCCAACATGTTTTCAAGGAAACATAAAAGGAGGAATATATGCAAAAGATAAAGACATTAGTACTTACCGGCGGAGAGATTCATGATTTTAAAGGATGTGGAGAAGCTATTGTTGATGCTCTGTCAAAGAATGAAAAATTTGACATTACCAAAGTAGAGAATGACCTTTCTATCCTGGTAGCGCCGAACTTAGATCCCTATGATCTTATTATTTTTTACTACACTGTGGGGAAAATTACTGATGACCAGAAAAATGGACTTCTTAACTTTATAGCTTCAGGGAAAGGATATGTAGGTGTTCATTCTGCCGCCGATTCTTTTAGAGAATGTCCTGGATATCGTGCTATGGTAGGAGGACATTTTGTTACCCATCCTCATTATCGAGAATATCAAGTAAGCGTTGTTGATTCTAAGCATCCTATTACTAAAGACCTTACAGAATTCACGGTTACAGATGAGCAATATATTTTAGATTTCGATCCTCGGGTCAATATCCTCTGTTCAGCTTTATGGAAAGGAAAGGCTCTACCTGTAGCCTGGACGAAAGATTGGGGGAAGGGGCACATCTTTTATTTAGCTTTAGGACACGATAAAAAAGCTTGCCAACAACAGATTTTTGGTCTCCTTCTTGTGCGGGGAGTTCTGTGGATTGCTCTACAAGGAGACAAGAAATGAAAAAATTATTATCATCGAGAGAGCGGTTATTGTTGACTATTAACCACAAAGAACCTGATTATATACCTTTATGTATCGGTTTCCTTGATTATATTCCAAAAAATTGGTCTAATCAATTCCAACGAGCAGAAGAGCTTCTTGCACTCGGTGTAGATGATATATTTACTATTTCCCCGCCGTTCGGGTTTGACCCAAATGTTAAGGTGAAAAAATGGAGTGAAACTTCTCCTGATGAGTCTCACTCTTTGTTAATCAAAGAATATTATACACCTAAGGGAATTTTGCGTACAGTTATTAAAAAAACACAGGACTGGCCTCATAGAGATGATATTCCTCTTTTTAGCGATTTCAGTGTTCCACGGGCAAAGAAGCATTTAATCTCTACTAATATCAATGATAATGATCTCGAGAAACTCCCTTACTTATTATGGGAACCTAATTCTGCTCAGCTTGATGATTTCTATGAAAATGCTAAAGAAGTAAAAAAATTTGCAGATAAATATGGTCTTTTAATAGAAGGTTTGGCAGGAACAGCTGGTGATACAGCTTTTTGGCTTTGTGATGTACAAGATCTTCTGTTAGCTACTGTAGATAATCCCTTCTTCGTTGAGAAATTACTAGATATCATTCATCAATTTGAGATAAGACGCATTGAACGAGTTCTCGACGTTGGCGTCGATATTGTTGTCCATCGAGCCTGGTATGAAACAACTGACTTCTGGTCGCCTTCTTTATATAGACGTTTCTTTGTTCCTTTGTTGAGTAAAGAAATTGAACTGGTCCATCGGGCTGGAGTTAAATTTGGATATATTATGTCTACCGGAATTATGCCTTTGTTAAAAGATTTTCTTGAGCTAGGAATTGATATTCTTATTCATGTTGATCCTGTTCAGGGTAAAGCAGATCTTAAAGAAGTTAAAAATAAAATAGGAGATCGCATATGTATACAGGGAGGGATAAATAGTTTTCTAACCGTAGAAAGGGGTACCAAAAAAGAAATTAGACAGGCAGTTCTAAATGCGGTGCGTACTCTTGGTCCTGGTGGCGGGTTTATTCTCTCTCCTGTAGATGTTATCATGCAGGGAAGGGATAAAGTCTGGCCTAATGTCTTGACAATGATCGAAGCATGGAAGGAAGCTAGAAAATATCCTTTGTCTTTATAGTACCTGATTTGTCTTAATAGCCTCAGGGATTGCTCGTAACTAGAGTAACTTTTCTTAATCTAAGAAGGGAAAAATGTTAAATAATTTATTTCTTTTTTAAAAAGCTTTCCAGAGAAAAAGGAAACAAATCGGGCTTTCGGACTTTATGAGAAAGCTACAAAACTATAAAAAAGGAAAATTAAAAATGACAAATTTAGCAATTAATGGGGGAAGAAAAGTAATTACTCGTTCTCTTAGCAGATGGCCTATATGGGACGAGCGTGAAGAACAAGCGTTATTAGGAACACTCCGTAAAAATTGGTGGCACGGCGACTACGATGAGGAATCCAATAGCCAGAAGTTTGAACGTGTTTTTAGAAACTATATAGGCACAGATTACGGATTAGGGGTTTCCAGTGGTACGATGGCTTTAGTAATCGCTCTTAAGGCTACTGGAGTAGGGCCCGGTGATGAAGTGTTGACTCCTGCTTTGAGTTTTTATGCTTCTGCTACATGTATCCTGCTGGCCAATGCCGTGCCGATTTTTGTTGATGTTGCCCCAGAATCCTACAATATAAGCCCAGAAGCGATGGAAGCCGCGATTACAGATAGAACAAAAGCTGCGGTAGTTGTGCATAATGGCGGCTATCCTGCTGATATGGATGCGATAATGGAAATAGCAAAAAAACATGATTTGATGGTAATAGAGGATTGTTCACATGCACATGGTTCTGAGTGGAGAGGTAGACGGGTCGGTTCAATTGGACATCTTGGTGCTTTTAGCATCATGGCTGGCAAATTGCTTGCTGCTCCAGAGGGTGGTATAGTGCTAACCAATAATGAGGAACTGATAGCGAAAGTATGTTCCTTCCAAGACCATGGTGCTCACTATGGACCCCCAATCGAGGCTAGGCCTGTCCCCTATAATTTACGCCTGAGCGAGTTTCATGCAGCACTTGTGCTTGTGGGACTTTCACGGCTGGATGAACAAATCAAAACTCGTGAGCGAAACTTCACATATCTTGCTAAAGGGCTCAAGGAAATTGACGGTATTAGAGTTTTTGACCGCGATCCACGTGTAACTCGCTGGAGTACCTATTACTGGAATTTCAAATATAATCAAGGGGAATTTGATGGGATTCCAAGAGATAAATTCTTAGAGGCAGTCAATGCAGAGGGAGCACCCATCAGTGTTGGCGCGCATGGTGTGCCAGTATATCAGGAAGTATGTTTTGCATCAATGAATTTTGGTCGTACTGGCTGTCCATTAAAGTGCCCTTTATACGGCGAACCGATAGATTATACTAAAGTTCACTGTCCAGAAGCAGAGCGCATATATAAAACAGAGTCCTTGAGTATTTCTCATGAAAACTTTCTCGGAGAGAAGGAAAATATGGACTTGATCCTTGAGGCTATACGCAAAGTGCGAGCAAATACTGATGAATTAAGAAAGTAGCATACCTGAAGGAGAAGATAAAATAATGAAAAAGATAAAAGTAAAGGGTTGAATATGGGTATGCTCCAAATATAGATTGATTCTGAAGAAATGACACCGAAATTTGGAATCAATCCTCAAATATGTTCCGATATAAATAAAAAAAGGATATGATTATGAGTCCTATTCGAGAAAAAGATATTCAGATAAAAGTGTACTTTGATCAAATTGGAAATACCGTCGACCGCAACATCTATGGTCAATTTATTGAACACTTATGGACTGGTATCTATGATGGTATATGGGTGGGTCCTGATTCCTCAATTCCAAATGAAGACGGTATTCGGCTTGATACTGTCGAAGCACTGACTGCTATTATGCCACCAATTGTTAGATGGCCAGGGGGTGCTTATGCTGATATGTTTGATTGGAGAGATAGTATAGGTCCTCGGCATTTAAGACCTGTGCGGATAAATCCAAATCAACCAAAGCGCGAAGAAACTAATCAATTCGGACTATCAGAATTTATGCGCTTCTGCCATATGATCGGTGCTAGCCCTTATCTCTGCGTTAATACAGCTTTTTTACGGCCTAATGAGGTAAGGGATTGGGTAGAATACTGTAATCTCAACGGTAATACATACTGGGCCAGACTGCGTCGTCAGCATGGACAAGAACATCCTTATAAAGTTCACTATTGGGGTATTGGTAATGAGTCGTATTGGCTACATTCTGCGTACGAGTACCTCCAACGATATCGTTTGTGGAAAATGTTTATGAAGGATACAGATCCAACAATTGAGATAATTTCTTCCGGGTTAGAACCTAATTGGCATCCAGATCCATGGGGTCGCGATGATTGGGGAACATATTTTATTAAAGAAATTAGGGGTGATATGGATCAATATTCTATACATCTTTATTTTACTGCTGGTGACGGTACAAATTTTTCTGATGTAGAATATTATCACCTATTCGTTGAACTCTTCCATAGACTTCCACGTTCTATCCAAGCTGCTCTTGGTTTATTAGATGCACACTCAACTTCCCCGAAAAAGGTAAAGTTAGCGATCGATGAATGGGGAATTTGGCACCCTGGCCACTCCATGTCAGGAAATATGACCCAACCATGTACCTTACGTGATGCGCTTTTTGTAGCAGCATTTTTCCATATTTGCCATCAATATCCGACAAGAATTGGCATCGCAACTATTGCTCAGTCAATAAATGTATGCTCTTCTCTAATCCTAACTAATAGAGAAAAATTTTGTCTTACTCCCACTTATTATGTGTTTGATATGTTTAAAGAACATCAAGGTGCTCAAATTCTCAATGTTGTCACTACCAATGTTAGTACTATAACTAGTGATCAAGCTGGAATACCTGAAGATGGAGAAGCCATGCCCCCAATGTTGTCAATTTCAGCAACCCTCAATAAAGACAGGAAGAAAGCTACCATTTCATTTATAAATTTTCATCTTGTAAATTCAATAAGTGCCAAACTAGATTTAAAGGGCGCTAGACCAATGAAAGGCATTTCCAAAATTCTTACTGCGTCGACAGTAAAAGACCAGAACACTTTTGATACTCCTAATCATGTAAAAATAATAGCTAAGCCAATAAATATTACGAGTACTTCCATAGAATGCAAATTTCCTCCTCACTCAATCACGGTGATGACGCTTCTCTTACAAAAAGTAAGATAGATCAAAATTGAGGCTATATTTGAAGCCTTTTTTGAAAGGAGAAATCGAAGATGAAAATAAAAACAGATAGTGAAAAGTTTAATCAGATGATCGCAGCTTCACTTGAAAGCATTGCTTATCGTCAGGATAAGTATGAAAGTGGAGGGATAGTAGAATCCGATGACCGATGGGACAATGGATTTATGTATGGTATAGGAGGCAACAGAGGAAAAGCCTGTTATCCAAGAGTTTTCATAACTCAGCCATTACTTGAGTTTGGTGAATTTGAAAGGATAAGGCGTTTTCTTAATTTTTGGAAGCTCTGCCAGTCTCCAGAAGGAAATTGGGGCCAAAGTTTTAATGTGGAAAATCCTAAACCTATGATACAGAATGGTTCTCCTAAACAACAAGTGGATACCAATGGCTATGTCCTGTGGCATTGTTACGAATATTACCACTATACCGGAGATAAAAAATGGCTGAAGGAAAACTGGGGAATGATAGAAAAAGGGGTAGAATACTTGCTTACCATTTACAATGAGAGATTCCAAATGTTGCCGGGGCGCGAGGAAATGGTATTTAGAGGAAAGGGCATAGATATAAACGGGCCGCCCGGATATTCCTTGCATATTAATGCTGTTTGCAAGAAGGGATTGGAGTGCTCTTCGAGGCTTGCCATGGAGTATGGAAAAGATGACTTAGCTTCAAAATGGTCTAATTATGCAAGATGGATAGGTTCAGGAATACAAAAATATCTATGGTGTGCGAGTGGGAAGTATTACATTGCTGGCATCTATGAAGATGGCCAACCTTTTATTGTCGAGCCTTTCGAAATGTCTGCTGTATGGTATCAGTATGTAAACGACAGGCTCTGGGATGAGAAAACAGCCTCTACATTCTGGGCTGCCAGGAATATTTACTATAACAAAGACCGTATTATTCCCCATACCTATTGGTTGTTGGATTATGAGGTACCAGGTCCAGATGGGCGCTCTGTCCTTGAGGGTGGAGCTTCTAATGCCAGAAGATGGAGTGGAATGGGAGTTCAATTATCATTAAATGCTCTTACTTCTGAATTACTCTTAAGAGGCGGTTATCCTAATGCGGCTACCGAAGAGATAGATACTCTATTGAAATATACCGATGAAAGTAACCTTGCACCTGAACATATAATAACTGTGGGCGTTGGAGAAGAGGTAAGGAATTTCAAAATTTATCCGGATAAACCTAATGCTGTGGATAGAGGAAATTTATTACATCTTTCCTTTTTCTTAAGTCTTGTTGCCTCTTTACAAGGAAAGATAGAGCATAATGATGAGATAGAGATACGTCCTTTATTGCCGAACAACCTGCATACATTGGAAGTAAGAGACCTTCAAGTCAAGGATTCCCTTGCCTTTTACAGATATCAGACTGATATGCCAGGGGAGTATGGCAAAACTTCTATAGTTATCAATACAACAAAGCCAGTTAATATACTTCTTTCCCTCAGATATAAACCTCCTTTGAAAAAGATGACCGTAGATGGAACAGAGATATCCCATTATAAAGAAATCACTTCGTTCTCTGGCGAAGTCCATTATGTTCAAATAGAACTGAAGGTAGACAAGAAGAAACAAATAATTGTTGAATGGTGAGGAAACCAAAATACTCCTGAAAAGAGGAGAAAATGGTAAATTGTAATAAAAGATTCAGGTTAGGAGTAAACTATTGGCCACGACATCACGGAGTGAGAATGTGGCGAGAATGGGAACCAGAAGAAATTGATAGGGAATTTGCTGAAATGAAATCTGTGAGACTTGATTTAGCGAGAATTTTTATTGATTGGGATAGTTTTCAGCCGATCAAAGAATATTTAAGTGGAGGTGCAAAAAGAAGACTTCTTGCTTTTCGAGATAACGAATCTGTGACTTCACGCTCAAATCCCTGTATGATTGATCCAGTAATGGTAAAGCGTTTTGATACTTTAATTGAAATTGCCGAAAAATATAAGATAGATCTTGAGCCCGCTCTGATTACCGGATGGATGAGCGGAGCATTTCTTGAACCTTCTTACAGAAGAGACCGAAATGTCTATACCGATCCCTTTATGCTCAAGTGGCAAAGTAAGTTGGTTCAATTCTTCGCTGAACGCTATAAGAATGAAAAAAGAATATGGGCCTGGGCTCTGGGTAATGAATGTAATTGTATGATGAATTGTTTTTCTGAAGAAGCAGCTTGGCTCTGGACAGCTAATCTTACCCGGACTCTTCATCTTTTTGACCCTAACCATCCTATTGTAAGTAGTATGCACAGTTTGGGATTGACTTCTTCATCAACAGATAATAAATGGAAAATCGAAGATCAAGCTGAACTTTGTGATATTCTTGCTGTTCATCCTTATTCTGAGTTTACTCCTGGTTGTGAACTTGATAGTCCTACCGATATTAGAACAGTACTTCATGCTGCTGCTGAATCAGAAATGTATTCTGATTTGGGTAAAAAACCGGTGTTATGTGAAGAGACAGGGGCTCTTGGTGATTCTCGTTTTTCGCAAGAAGAAACAGCTAAATTTTTACGTCTCAGGCTCTATACACTTTTATCCCAAGGAAATCTAGGGTGTCTATGGTGGTGTCATACAGATTTTACCTGTGGAGATATTGTTCCTTATAAATATGAGATGATGGAAAATGATGGACTTGGTATATTTAATCGACAAGGAAATGCAAAACCAGTGGCTTATGAATTTCAAAAATTTAGCCATATTCTTGATGCTATAGGTGGAAAGCTTCCTGCCTCGGAAAAGAAAGCGGTTATCATAGTTCCGAGAAATGCTACTAGTTGGTTGCCTTGTTTTAATGCCTATGTTCTCTGTAAGCAAGTTGGGATTGAGACAGATTTTGCCTGGGAATATGATAACTTATCAAAATACCAATTAGCTATCTGCCCATCTGTATCTAGTGCTTCACCATTTTGGTTAGAAGGGTGGGAAAATTTAATTTCATTTGCTAAAGAAGGAGGGGTTCTTTATCTTTCTTACGGTGGAGCCTCTTTGCGTCGGTTTGGAGAAGTATTTGGAATTAAAATAAATTATCGCCAGAAAAGATCAAACCAGAATCAGGTTATGGGGTTTAACCATAATCCTTTATATAAAGGCTCTTCTGATTGGGAACTTGTCTTTGGTCTTACAAGAGGAAAGACAATACTTTCTTATAAAAATGGTAAACCCGCTCTTGTCGAAAATAAGATTGGTAAAGGCAAAACTTTTTTCTTTGCCGAACCTACGGAAGTGTTTCTATCGGGAATCCCTAATGCTTACGAAAATAACCAGATTTACTTTATCTATGATTATTTAAGAAAATCAGCAGGAATTAAGCAAGAAGTTGGAATTAGCGATTCTCAAATTGAGAGGATTTCCCATCCGATTGATGAAAGGAGTACCTTTTTAACTTTGGTTAATCATCACCGTAGCTCCGTTACAGTAAATGTTCGTACTAAAAGAAAGATTAAAAAGATAGAGCCTATAACGGAAAGCGTTGTAGTTAAAGGGATCCATAAGAACGAATTTAAGTTGAAGATAAATGGCTGTGAAGGAGCGATATTACAGATGGAATTTTAAGTTTACTTCTTATATTCTCTGAAAGCAGGTAAAATGACACCACGAGAAAGATTCATCACCGCACTAGAGCGAAAGCCTTTGACAGGACGAGTTCCTCATTTTGAGTTAGTTTTCTTTCTAACAATGGAGGCCTTTGGCAAAGTCCATCCATCTCATCGAAGCTACCACCAATGGGATCAAATGACCGAGAAAGAGCGTAATCTTCATCGTAATGATATGGCCTCTCTTTACATCGCCACTGCTGAAAGGTTTGAACACAGCGCCATCTTTCTTCATCCTAATCCTAATACAGAGGAAGAAACTTTTCGACTTATTGATTTAGTGCGTGAAAAATCACAAGATAAATATTTTTTAATGTTACAGGGTGATGCTACTTACGGCATTCCTTCGGGTTCAGAAATGATGGAATTTTCTTATAAATTGCGGGACAAACCGAAAAAAATGAAAGAGGAAGCAGAACAAAAGGTTCGTGCGGCTCTGGAACAGGCTGAGCGAATTGCTAAACATGGAGAATTGGACGCCTTTGCTTTATGCAGCGATTATTGTTTGAACACCGGCCCATTTTTGAGCCCAGAGCTTTTTTCTGACTTTGTCACTCCTTATTTAGCAAAGCTAGTTCGAGGCTATCGCGACATGGCATTCTATGTCATTAAACATACTGATGGAAATATTATGCCCATCCTTGACCAACTCCTGGAGGCTCATCCCCATGCCTTGCATTCCCTTGACCCTCAGGCAGGTATTGATATTGCTGAAATCAAACGTAAATGCGGAAATAAAGTTTGCTTGATTGGCAATGTAAATTGCGGAGTTTTACAAACGGGCACCGATGAAGAAGTTATAGAATCAGTACGCTGCACACTCCAAAATGGGATGCCAGGCGGTGGCTATATTTTCTCTACCAGTAATTGTATCTATACTGGTATGAGACTCTCTCGCTATGAGTTGATGCTTGATGTTTGGCGAAAAGAGGGAAATTATGAAAAAAGACGGCAAGTCTTATTATGAAGCTACTCGAACGTAGCATCCTGAAAGACTAAGGAGCTATCTTTATGACATCTAAGAAAAAGGTATACCAAGATCCGTTACAGCCTATAGACAATCGCGTGGAGGATCTTCTGAAAAGAATGACCATAGAAGAAAAGGTGGCTCAGCTTCGTGCAGGCTGGCCCATGTGCTATGGCTATAGAAAACGGGACGGAAAGGTTGAAATGGTAGAAGAGCTGAAAGCTGTTCTCACCAAGATCGCTATCGGCCACTTGGCTGGGCTGCTGCGAGCCGACCCCTGGGTAGGAATTACACCGGAAATGGGTCTGAGCAGGCATCAGGGCGCTGAGATAGTCAATGCTGTCCAACGCCATATTAAGGAAAACACGCGCCTGGGAATCCCGGTGTTGATCGGAGATGATGGTAACCACGGTCAGCTTGGGATTGGAGCCACGATTTTTCCTGCTCTCTGTGCCATCGGCTGCAGCTGGAATCCTGATTTGCATGAGGCAATGGCTCATGCCATGGCAGCCGAAATGCGAGCTCAGGGTCAGACCGTTCTCTTTGCTCCTGATCTGGATGTTCTTCGAGATCCTCGCTGGGGTCGCAGTGACCAGAACTACGGCGAAGATCCCTATCATGTGAGCCGAATGGGTTGTGCCATGGTTCGGGGGCTCCAAGGCGAGAGTCTGGCCACAGATCACAGTGTTGTTGCGTTGTTGCGTGTATATCCCGGATTGGGAGATGCAGAGGGAGGGCATGACTTCACTCGCGTGCATCTTGGCTTGAGAGAGATGCACGAAGTCGTGCTGCGGCCGTGGAAGGAAGCGATTCGGGAAGGGGCTCAAGGGGTGATGGTCGAGGTTGCCGACTATGACGGGATTCTCGCCCCGGGAAGCCACTACTATGTGACCGAACTGCTGCGGGATGAATGGGGCTTTCAGGGAATGGCGATGGGAGATGCCGGAGCTATAATGGCTTTGCTGAGAAGGCATGTAGCGCAAAGCAAACTGGAAGCTGCAGTATTGGCATTGAAAGCCGGTCTTGATCAGAATGAGACCGATTTCAGGTTAGGTGGTGACAGTGAGTCGGATCGAGCATACGCTGATGGCATCCCTCAAGCATTAAAGCGTGGGCTCGTCTCTATTGAGGAGATCGATCGATCGGTGCGGCGAGTGCTCCGGCTGAAGTTCCTTTTGGGATTGTTTGAAAATCCATTCGTTGATCCCGAAAAGGCGCAAGCTGTTGCCCGGTGTGCTGAGCATCGGAAGCTTGCTCTGGAAACAGCGTGCCAGAGTATCGTGCTGCTAAAAAATATGAATGGCATCCTTCCTTTTTGCGGAGTCCTTGAATCATTTGCCGTCATCGGCCCAAATGCGGATAACAGCTGGAATCAGCTGGGAGATCAGGCGCCCTCACATAGCCGCGAGCACGTAGTGACCATTTTAGACGGTATAACAAGCAGAGCAGCAAAAGATGGTATTACTGTTCATTATGCCAAGGGCTGCGGAATCAGAGAGCGGTCGAAAAAAGGATTTACTGAAGCTGTACAAGCAGCAAAGAAGTCAGATATCGTTGTGGCTGCGGTGGGCAGCTCCAGCGAGATCCGCTATCCACGAGCGGGTGAGCATCACGGGGACCGATCAGACGAAGCGGATTGCGGTGAGAATGTTGCGCGCGCCACTTTGGATCTTCTAGGAGTTCAGGAAGAACTCCTCAAAGCCCTCAAGGAGACAGGGAAACCGCTTGTGGTGGTTTTGATTCACGGTCGTGCGATGTCAATCAATTGGGTTGCGGAGAATGCCGATGCGATTGTGGATGCATGGTACCCCGGTGAACAAGGCGGCACAGCAGTGGCGGAGGTTCTCTTTGGAGATTATAACCCAGGAGGCAAACTTCCGGTTTCGGTTCCGAGGCATGTAGGACAGCTGCCTGTCTATTACTACAGCCATCTGAAGAGGCGACCTGATTATACGGATATGAGCTCCCAACCTCTCTATCCATTTGGCTTTGGACTCAGCTATACAAGCTTTTCATATGCCAATCTGACGATTGATCCGGATGTCATACCCATAGATGGCAAGGCTGCTGTCAGCGTTGAAGTGAGCAACATAGGTGGCAGAGCGGGAGATGAAGTGGTGCAGCTGTACATACGGGATGAAGTAAGCTCCACTGTACGTCCATACAAAGAGCTAAAAGGCTTTTCCAGGATAAATTTGAAAGCGGGAGAAACCAAAAGAGTTACCTTTCAGGTGGGCTGGGAAGAGCTGTGTTTCTGTGGACCTGATCTTAGATGGATAGTTGAACCGGGAGTGTTTATGATAATGGTGGGAAGCAGCTCTGAGGATATTTCCCTTAGCAGCTTTTTAATAGTGAAGAACGAGGAGCCTTTGTGAAGAAGTCTATACATACTAAATCCTACTAACCAGCGTTATCGGTTATCGACCCTCCTCTAAGGCAAAGGTCATCATTTTATCACCCTTCCCTTTTTCGAACTATCTAACCGGATAATCGAGCTAGCCAAAATATTCATTTAAATACTGATTTAAGTTCATTAAGTCGTTTACTTTAGATACCTCTTGACAGGTATTTTTTATAAAAGAATAGTAGAATGCTCCTCAGCTTACTGGCGGATGAATGGCAAACCTTGTAATACTGATTTAAAATAAGCCTCAAAAATTCATAAAGGGAGGATTTCATAACCTCATAAAAAACTTTGCCTTCTATGCCCCTAGATCAACGTGAAATGAGCAAAAAAATATAAAGGTATATCTAGAAATCAAGTCTTCTTCTGTTTTGATATAGGAAATTATACACTCATGGTTAGAATGTTAACTTGCCTTTTTAAGATCCTACCAGCTAGTTCTTGGAAATCCTTATAAAAAGGGGACTTGATATTTCAGGATTTGACACTTTTTTAAGC
>WJOQ01000072.1 GCA_009618505.1 Clostridia bacterium
GGTAGGGAGTGGAATCCAGTTATTCGTTATGATTCTTGGTTGGATACGAGATGTGAGCCATACATTGAATTTATGAGGGAGAGAGCGGGTAATTTAGTTCTAGAAAAAACTGGAGGTGCCCCCACTTATGCACACGGCCCCAAGATTTTATGGTGGAAGGAGGAACATAAACAGATATTCGACAGGATATATAAGTTCATTGTCCCTGCCTGTTATGTTGCAGGGAAGATGGCCGGATTAAAAGGAAAGGAAGCCTTTATGGATTATACTTATATTCATTTTAGTGGTTTTGGCCATACAAAAAAAATGAGCTGGTCAGAAGAGCTCTGTCATATCTTTAAAGTACCTTCCTCCAAGTTGGCGAGAATTGTCCGACCCTGGGATATAGTAGGCAAATTGACCTCCAAGGCGGCAAGGGATTGTAGCTTGATTTCGGGAATTCCTATTGCTGCTGGAGCAGGAGATCAGGCAGCCGGCTTTTTAGGAGCCGGTATCGTTGATATAGGACGAGTAGTAGATGTGGCCGGGACAGCATCCTGTTTTACCAGCTGCGTGGATAAATATATTCCGGATGTAAAGAATAAAACTTTTATCTGTTCGAGGGCGGTAGTGCCAAATTTGTGGCATCCCTTAGCCTTTATTAATGGAGGAGGATTATGTCTACGATGGTTCAGAGATGAATTTGCTAAAGAAGAGAAATTGGAAGCCAAGAAGAAAGGAAAAAGCGCATATTCGATTCTTAATGAAGAGGCTTCCAGAATTCCTCCTGGCTCGGATTCGCTTTTGTTTGTTCCTCACCTTGGAGGTAGGGTATGTCCAAATAATCCTAATCTGAGAGGGGTCTGGTTTGGATTTAGCTGGGGCCATACTAAGGCCCATTTTTATAGAGCTATTCTGGAGGGAATTGCCTACGAATATCTTTACTATTTTAAGATTCTTCAAGATCTTTTTCCCAATGTTTCATTTAGAGAGGCAACCGTCATAGGCGGGGGTGCTAAGAGTGACCTCTGGAATCAAATTAAAGCAGATGTTTTAGGACTTTCTTATACTAAAATTAACAGGGAAGAATTAGCTGTTTTGGGATCAGCAATTATAGCTGGATATGCTGTTGGAATCTTTGATGATCTGGCATCTACCTCCAGGAAGTTTGTAAGGAATATTTCGCGAATAAATCCAAGACCTAAATATCACCAGCATTATAAGAATTACGCTAAAATATATCTTGATTTGATTAGAACCCAAGAGAAGTCATTTAATGAGCTAGTAAAAATTTCAAGGACTCAACTATAGAAGGCTATTTAATTTGAAAGAGTAAAGGGGAAGAAGATGGAAAAGCTAAGGATATGTCTTATAGGAGCGGGGAGAGTAGGGAAAGTGCATGCTTTAAGCTTGAAAAGTAATATCCCAGAAGCTGAACTGGTAGCTGTTGTTGACAAAAAGGAAGAAGCTGCCAGGAAATTAGCAAAAGGATTTGAACTCAAAATGTGTTTTAAGGATTACAAAGAGGCGCTAGACTGGGGGAAATTTGACGCTATAATTATTACTACTCCTACCTTAACTCATAAGGCTATCACAGTTAGTGCAGCTAAAGCCGGAAAGCACATCTTCTGCGAAAAACCAATGGCACTTAATTTGGAAGAAACAGATAGCATGATTCAAGAGGCAAAAAGAGCCGAGGTAAAATTACAGATTGGTTTTATGAGGCGATTTGACAGGAGCTTTTTAGAGGCCAAGAAAAAAGTAAAGCAAGGTGCTGTGGGAGAGCCTCTATTGATTAAATCAATCGGCCGCGGGCCTGGTTTGCCACCAGAGTGGGCCTGGGATATGAAAAAGAGTAGTGGAATGCTTGCAGAGGTAGGAAGTCATGATTTTGATGCTCTAAAAAA
>WJOQ01000071.1 GCA_009618505.1 Clostridia bacterium
ATAATGAAACCCTTTCCCAGGCGGGAAATGGGATTTCAAGTTATCTTTAGACCATTGAATCACTTCCTGTGGAGTCCAGAAACGGGATGGTTCATCAAGGAGGATATCTATCATGGGTTTACCCTGTTTTGGTTTATCTTCGAAGTAGTCATGTAAACCTGACCTATGATTCAATAAATGTTTTATTTTAATATGGTTGGTATAATCATTACCCTTGTAAACATGTAAGTTGCTCAATAGGTCATTATTAAAATGCTGAGTGATTGTATCCTGGTAAGAAATCTTTCCTTTTTCAACCAAAATACCAATAAGAACGGATGTAAACAACTTACCGATGCTGGCAATAAAATAAGGTTGCTGTGGATTAGCAGGCATACTACCGGTCGAGCCCTCTGCCATGTTCATGTGGATGCCCAGCTTTTCCGAATGGACTAACAAATAGGCATTGTGTATTTTGCGGTCTTTCTGTACTTTTTTTCTAAAAAGGCTTTCAATTAATGCTCTTGCTTCCTCTTTCTTCATTTTCTCATATCTCCATATCTAAACCCAAATTCGGTAAATTATCAACTATTCTTGATTTTTCAATAAGCTCCCCCTTTTTGCAGTAAATAGCGAAAGGAAATTCCTTTCCCAGAGAGGCAGCTCCATATTGGCCTTCTTTATCAAGGGCGACAAATCCCACCCATTTTTTTTGCCTTTTGGAGATCATTCTCTTGATGGTAGCCTCACAGGCTTGTTGAGGAGACATCCCTCTTCTCATATTTTCCACCACCAGGAAACTACCACAAAACATCATTGTCTGCTCACCAACCCCCGTAGCCACCGCTCCTCCTATTTCGTTGTCCACGTATAGGCCTGCACCGATAATGGAAGAATCTCCCACTCGGCCAGGGGTTTTCATAGCTAATCCGCTTGTAGAACAGCCAGCGTAGATATCCCTTTTTGAATCCAAAAGTACTAATCCTATCGTATCGTGACTGCTATCCATTCTCTTTATTATTCCTTCTTCTCCTCGTTTAAGCCATTCCTGCTTTGCTTTCTCTGTTAAAAGGTTCGTCTTCTTGAAACCATTTCTTAAGGCAAATTTCAAAGCTTCATCTCCTACTAATAGAATGGAATTTGTCTTTTCCATCACTTTCCTGGCAACGGAGATAGGGGTAGCTATTTCTTTTAAGCCAGCTACTGCTCCTGCCCTATGATTCGGACCCAACATTATAGCTGCATCAAGCTCCATAAAGCCGTCAGCATTAGGAATACCTCCGTATCCTACGCTGGTAACACCGGGATCTTTTTCAACCGCATTAATTGCCCTCTCTACAGCATCAAGAGGATTTTCTCTGCTCACTAGAATTTTCCAGGCGACCCTATTTGCCTCAGCGCCAAAATCCCAAGTGGAGATTATCAAAGGAAAGCTTAAGGATTTCATCCCGATGTTCCTTCATTCCAATATATGTTTTATGGCCAATTAGTGGTCGTCAGTGCCTCCACTACAACTAGCTCGAACCATTGTCCAAATAACCACCCGCATCAGAATACTTCCTGTTCACCTTTCTTGCTGTTCCACGCTGTTCAAGAATTTTCGTAAGGATTTGATATAAGCATCCGGTTCTTCCCACATCGCCAGGTGTGAACCATTTTCAATCACAACCAGAGATGCGTTCGGCATAAGGCTTTTGTACCAGGCTGCCGCTTCCGGGGTGGCTTCGTCGTACTCCCCAACAATGAGCAGTGTTGGTATTGAAATCTCCTGGAGTCTGGCCGTGTTGTCATAGTTCTTCAAGTTGCCTGTCGGACAGAATTCACTGGGCCCCCGTGGAGCAAGAGGAGGGGCGTGGCTTCCCCGGAGCCGACAACTCGGTACCATACCCTGCCTCCAGGGACATCGA
>WJOQ01000258.1 GCA_009618505.1 Clostridia bacterium
TTTGGGAGAGTCTTAATGTTATTACCAGAGTGAAGGAGTGCGATGATTCGATGGTTATTCTCGGTGTAGGAAAGCAGGTAAAGAAAGAGATAGTCCAAGCAGCACGGCAGACAGGACTTACCCAATATATAGACTCAGAGAAAGATATCACTTCTCTTCTTCCAGTCATAAGGGAACAGATGGAAAAGAAAGTACTGGCTTCCAGGATGGAAGATGAGAAGCTGGCCAGAGAATTGTCTCCTTCTCTTTTATCTCCTGAAAAAGAGACAACCTTCTCCCCCCAGGAGTGGAAATTTTTGGAGGAAATGTCACGCTTCTTAGGCCACGGCTACAATATAAATGAACTGATGCAATTTTTTCTTGACCTTATAAATAGGATGTTCGGAATAGCACGACTTTGTTTTATTTTGAAGGATGGGATAAGAAAAACATATGTGATAAGAGCCTGCCTGGGAATGACAGAGCAAGTCAAAGAATACGTTCAACTTCATCCTCAGCGTGGATTGGTGAAGTTTCTTGTCAGAAAAGGAACAGCAGTGACCAGAGAGAATGTGCTGCAGAGCGATTTTCGAAGTGCCTACGAAATAAAACAGGAGATGAAGCTTATTCAGTCCAACGTTGTAGTTCCCCTCTCTCCTCAGGGTGAGCTGATAGGTATGGTGGGTCTTGGAGCGAAAATCACCGGAGAGGAGATGTCTGCAAGGGAAATCAAGCAAGTCTTCTTACTTGGCAATCAAATTGGACTTGCTATACAGAATCTTTTATTTTACCAGGAAATGTGTTATCAGAAAGAGTATATTGAGAATATTCTTAAAGATGCTACCAGTTGTGTAATAAGTATAGATAAGGAACAGAAGATTAGAACCTGTAATCCCCGGGCCCAGAAAGTGTTAAATCTTGATGGATATACAAGTTTAGCTGGTAGAGACATAAGAACATTCCCCTCGCCTTTGGGCGATCTTCTGTTTTCAACTCTGAGCCAGGGTATTATTTATAAAAGAAAAGAAGTTTATGTTCCAGCCATAAAACGGTTATTGGGTATCAGTACCAGCCAGATAAAGGGTTCTGGGGGGAAGGTCTCAGGAAGTGTGATGATATTCACAGACCTTACCCCGGTCAAGTGTCTGCAGAAAGAAGAGGAAGAAGCACACAAAAGAGACCTTCTTGCCCAGGTAGCAGTCCGCCTCTCGCATGAATTGAGAAATAGTTTGGTTCCGATTAAGTCCCTAGCTGAGCTTTTGCCTTCAAAGTATGCTGATAAGGAATTTCGAGAAAGCCTATTGCTTGTAGTGACAGAAGAAATTGAACGAATAGATAATTTTATTGAGTGTTTGACATTTTTCAGTCAACCTCTACGCCTGGATAAAACCGCTGAATCATTACCTGGTTTAGTGACTGAAACCCTGGAAAAGATCAAGAAAAAGAAGTCCAGAAATAAGCTGATACAGTTGAGTACTGCCTGTAAGGAAGCAAACCTGCAGATCTATGTGGATAAGGCGAGGATAATTGAAGCTGTGAGTCATATTATAAGTAATAGTATTGAGACAGTAACAAAGCAGACGCCAAGAATAGATATCAGCTGTGCCAGTGCAGACAGCTTACCGGAGGATCTTTCGCTCGGAATCCCAGGAAAAATGGACTGCGGGAAACCCTCACAATATGTGAAAATAGAAATTAAAGATAACGGGCCAGGCTTGCCGGGGGAAAATATGGATAATAGTAAGATATTTGATCCTTTTTTCACCACCAAAAACAGAGGCATAGGTCTGGGGTTAACTATTGCTCGCAATATTATTGAGGAACATGGGGGTGGTATAGTTCCTATTAGTGAGCCGAAGAAAGGTGCCACTATGGCAGTCTATCTTCCTCGTTATAGACTTCCCCA
>WJOQ01000157.1 GCA_009618505.1 Clostridia bacterium
AGGCCTCCCCTTTTACTCGCATTAAATGGTAAGCCTTATGAAAATAGCGAGCAAGTTCGAGTAAATAAGTGCAGAGGAAGGATGGTTCATATTTATCTCCAGCTAGTTTAAGTATTTCCGGATACCTGGTCAACCATCTAATTAAAGAGACTGCCTCTTTTTCTTTAAGAGCTGAATAGTCAATCTTGTCGGTTAATTCGACACCAGACTTTCTCATTATGCCCGCTATACGAGCGTGAGCATTTTGTAGGTAAAGGCCAGTATCTCCTTCAAAGTTTAACACCTGGTTCCAATCAAACTGATAATTCTTGATTCTCTTACTAGATAAATCAGCAAAAATGATGGCTGATAATCCACAAATATCAGCGGTTAATTTTGCGTTTTTAAGCTGGGAAAACTTTTCTAGATTGGTTTTCATCTTTTCCAAGCCTCTTTTTTGACCTTCATCCAGGAGATCTTCCAGGAATATTGTTTTACCCTTGCGGGTGGACATTCCCTGGACTCGTCCGAAGTCAACGTGAACGCAGGAGCTAGCCCATTTTCTTTCTAGAAGCTCCAGAATTTTAAAAAGCTGCCCAAAATGAAGTTTTTGGTCTGTTCCTACAACATAGAGCATTTTATCGAAATGATACTTTTGGCAGCGTTCATCTGCGGCAGCGATATCTCGCGTTAAGTAGAGAGTTGAACCATCTTCTTTTTTGAGCAGGGCTATATTAAGGTTATATTCTTGCAGGTCAATAATTTTTGCTCCTTGCGAGGACTGCCAGAGCTTCTTGTCTTTGATTTCCCGTATTATTTTCTTCATATATTCGTTATATTGGCTCTCCCCGCTATAGACATCAAAAGAGATACCTAGTCTATTATAGATTTCCTCATATTTCTTAATGGAAAGAGTACGAAATTTCTGCCAGTATTCTAAAATTCTCTCATCCCCCTTCTCCATTTGCTTGAATATTAAGCGAGCCTTAGAATCCAGGCAAGGGTCCTCTTCAGCCGCCCGGTTTATCTTTACGTAAAGTTTATATAGATATTTAAGGGGGTCCTCTTTCAATTCTTCCTTATCTCCCCATTTCTGGAAAGCCAGGACAAGCAATCCAAATTGTTTACCCCAATCGCCCAGGTAATTGATAGAGATTACCCTATAACCGAGAGCCTGATAGACATTCTTGAGGCAGTTACCGATTATGGTTGAGCGCAGGTGTCCTACATGGAAAGGCTTGGCTATGTTAGGGGAAGAGTAATCAATAACTACTGTTCGATTTTTTCCGGTGTCGGTCTGTCCAAACTTCTCTTTTTCTTGATATATTTCAGAAAGGATTTCTTTTGCCAGAATTGTGTTATCAACTCTAAAATTTACATAGGGACCTATGTTTTCCACTGAAGAGATGCCTTCAATTCTTCCAAGCTCTGTTGCAATGGTCATGGCTATTTCAGGGGGTGGCTGATGGCGGATTTTACTTAGCTGAAAACAAGGGAAAGCAAAATCTCCCCGATTAGATTCGGCAGGTATCTCCAACATCCTCTCTATATCATCCTGGGGAAGATTCACTATCTTTGCTAGCCCTGATATTATGTTTTTTTTAAATCTGTTCACCTTGGATAACCTCGCAAATAGTGAATAAAAACTCCTGGTACGTATTGCCCAATACGACACACAATGTGGGAGAACAGAGCGAAGCGGCACCATACGCTAAGCGTCATACGCTAGTCTCATTCTATCTTAATAGAAAAATGGAGAAGGTCAATTAGAGCCATTTTACTATTTAATCTTCAATAGACATAATTTGGCGTAGAGGTTGACTTTAATCTATTTTTTGCTATAATAATGACTGAACAGTCAGACAATTTATGGTGAATGGTTCATAGTTGATGGTT
>WJOQ01000301.1 GCA_009618505.1 Clostridia bacterium
TGCGAGAAGAAATCCATTACCATGATTACAAATACTATATAGAGAATAATCCGGAAATTTCTGATTATGAGTATGACCAGTTAATGAGAGAGCTAAAGAGGCTGGAGGAGAGGCATCCTTCTCTTAGAAGTTCGAACTCTCCCACCCAGAGGGTAGGAGGTGTGCCTGAAGAAGGCTTTCCTACGGTGGAACATTCTGTTCCCATGCTCAGTTTAGAGAATACCTATTCAGAAGAAGAAGTAAGAGAGTTTGAAAGAAGACTACATCGGGAGCTGCCCGGGGAGGATTTTCAATATGTGGTAGAGCGAAAGATAGATGGTGTATCCGTTTCTTTGGTGTATGAAGATGGAGAATTGCAGCGAGGCTCAACCAGAGGGGACGGTAGGAGAGGAGATGATATTACGGCTAATCTGAAAACTATTCATACCATTCCTCTTGAGCTGCGTAGAAAGGTAAGAGGAAGAATTGAGGTAAGGGGAGAAATATACATATCCAGGTCCGGATTTCAACAGTTAAATAGAAAAAGAGAGCAGAAGGGGGAGTCTCTTTTTGCTAATCCCCGTAACGCTGCCGCTGGCTCTCTAAAACTTCTCGATCCTCGAATCACCAGCCAAAGACGACTGGATGGCTTTGTTTATGCCTTACCTTACACCGTAGAGGTAAGGATTCCTTCCACACAAATGGAGTGTTTGGAGAAATTGAGAGAATGGGGATTTAGAGTGAATCCTCACTTTAGATTGTGCAAAGATATAGATGAAGTGCTTACTTATTGTCGTTTTTGGGCCAAAAAAAGAGAAGAACTAGACTATGAAGTAGACGGAATGGTAATTAAGGTAAATAGTATTGACCAACAGATGAGACTGGGTTCTACCGCCAAGAATCCCAGGTGGGCTATTGCTAGTAAGTTCCAGGCTAAACAGGCAACAACGGTGATAAGAGATATCATCCTTCAAGTGGGAAGGACAGGCGCCCTTACCCCGGTAGCTATATTTGAGCCCACCCCTTTAGCCGGGACTACTATTACGCGAGCTACCTTGCACAATGAGGATGAGATTAGAAGGAAAGATATAAGAATAGGAGATACGGTTATTATTGAAAAAGGAGGGGATATCATTCCTCAAGTAGTAAAGGTAATTGAAAGTAAAAGAAGCGGTGGAGAGAAAGAATTCTCCATCCCCAAAGAATGTCGTGTCTGTGGTGCCAGGGTAGTCAGGTTGGAGGGTGAGGCAGTGAGTAGATGTATAGGTTCATCCTGTCCGGCTCAGTTGAAGGAAAAGATTGCTCATTATGCTCAAAGAACGGCTATGGATATAGAAGGTTTAGGAGATAAGCTAATTGAGCAATTGGTCGATAATAAGATTATCCTGGATGTATCTGACCTTTACAAGTTGAAACTTTCTACTCTTTCTTCTCTGGAGCGAATCGGGGAGAAATCTGCTCAAAATCTCCTTTCTCAAATTGAAAAAAGTAAATCGCAGCCTTTGAGCCGACTTATTTTTGCTTTAGGGATTCGTTATGTAGGAGCAGGGGGGGCTCGTATATTAGCCGACAACTTTTCCTCTTTGGAAGCGTTAGCAACCGCTTCCCAGGAAAACCTGCAAGAAATTCCCGAAATTGGCCCTAGGACTGCCCAGTCAACCCTCCTCTTTTTTCAGGAGGAGAAAAACAGAGAGCTATTAGCTAGATTAAAGAAGTGGGGAGTACGAATGGAGGAAGAGAGAGACGAAAAGAGGGAAACTTCTCTTACTAGGAAGAGATTTGTCTTTACTGGAAGCCTGGAGCATTATACTCGTCAGAGAGCAAAGGATCTGGTCGAGAAAATGGGGGCGAGAGTAGTGAGTTCTGTTAGCCAGAAGACAGATTATGTAG
>WJOQ01000324.1 GCA_009618505.1 Clostridia bacterium
GCGCCTCTCCTTCGGTAGCAAGGAAGACAAAGCGCTCTGCTTTTTTGAGGCAATTCTCTTTATTACTGTTAGAACTCATCTGAACTGCAGCTACCTTTAACATTGCACCGCCAACATTCATTTCTACCCCTACCATATTTTATTGCTCACCGTCAAAACTAGCTCCTCTTTGCTATTAAATCCTCATCTATCCCTATTCTTTCAGATAATATTACTTTGTCAAATACTAATTATGGTTGACAGCCATTCAATTTTACTTTAACTTGTCTACAAAATATGTAATGGGAAAGGTTTTATTAATGAAATATAAAGCCGTTATTTTCGATCTCTTCGGGACATTGGTTGATATGTTTCCCTTAGCGGAGTACCACAGTACACTGTCAGAAATGGCCTCTATTCTCGCCGTATCGTCTGAGGATTTTACGCGCTTATGGCTGGAAACAGTCAATGAGCGATTTACAGGAGCTTTTCCCACCCTGGAATCTAACATTGAGCATATCTGTCAGGTGATTGGGATGCCCTTAGAAGATTCTCACATCACAGAAGCTGTTCGCATACGCTGCGAATTTACACGCCGTATGTTCAAACCCCGACCTGATACTATCGAGACCTTAATCCAGTTTAAGGAAGTAGGCTGTAAAATAGGACTGGTTAGCGACTGTTCATCAGAGGTTCCCGATCTCTGGCCAAATACACCCTTTATCTCGCTGGTCGATGCTCCTATTTTTTCATGTGCAGTTGGCTTCACAAAACCTGATCCACGCATCTATCGCCTTGTATGCAAGCGATTAGCAGTAGTGCCGCAAGATTGCCTTTATATAGGCGATGGAGGCAGCAACGAATTGACCGGCGCCTCCCAAATGGGCATGCACACCGTTCTTATTCGTGCGCCCTACCAAGATGGCTATGATTTTTATCGTTCTGATGCAAAGAGATGGCAGGGGCCTGTAATCTCAAGATTGAAAGACGCTCTGGCATTTATAGGATGATTACAATCTTGCTAATAGTGGCTACCAATCGAAAAGTTTTTTTGACATAACTCATTTTTCAATTATTATAACAACAGATATTATCTAAGGAGGAAAATAGAGTGCAAGAAAAAGTGGAGAAGGCCCTGGTCAAAGTAAGATCATTCTTACAAGCCGATGGGGGCGATGTAGAGCTGGTTGAAATAACGGAAGAGGGAGTGGTCAGGGTAAGACTCACCGGAGCCTGCGGCGGTTGTCCTATGGCGTCTATGACTTTAAAAACAGGAATTGAAAAAATCCTCAAAGAAGAGGTTCCTGAAGTAAAAAGAGTAGAAGCAGCCTGAGGGAGGTTGTGATGGAGGGTTATCACTGTCCCGGTCAATCTCATAGAAATCTCAAGGCGGAGCTCCACCAATGTCCCACCTGTGGCTACCAGGTAGAAATTTTTTCAGACGAGTTAATGGTACGATGTCCTGGTTGCAATAGAGAAGTCTATGGAAAGAAGAATCCTTCCTGTATTGATTGGTGTAAGGCTGCTGGAAAATGCTTGGGACAGGATAGATACAGAGGACTAAAGAGAGGAACTAGCGCTTGAGTGTCATCCTGATTTGATTAAATCTCATTGTTCAAGCTAGGTTTTGCTCGCAGTTGTTTTTTCTGGGCCTGTGCTCTCTTTTGCTCAAGCATCTTTTTCTTGGCGCGTCTTGAGCGTCTCTGTTTTGCCTGGCGAATTTTGTGGCGGCGTTTCTCTTCTTCGCTTTCTCTTCCCAGAATGTGATTCTTAATCTTGCGCACCAGTTCCCGCCTGGCTAGAAAACGGTTCAGACCCTGTGAACGGGCTTTTTGTACTTTAACTTCAAATCCACTGGGTATATGTTTTAGATAGACACAGGTAGCTACCTTGTTAACATTTTGCCCTCCCGGGCCACTGGCACGAATAAACTTCTCAAGCAAATCCTCTTCATATATATTAAACTTTCGCATTTCCTTTTCTAAGGCTCTTTTCTTTTCTTCACGCACGGCAAACTTGAGCATTTGTTATCTTTCTGAACAATTTCTCTTATCATAGCATACTTTCCTCTAGGCGGTCAAGAAGTACCGAAGGATAATTTCATCAAGAAGCCTTTGTAAGAGAAGAACTGTGTCGGTGATAGTTTTTGAGGCCGGCCAGATTTAACAAAGAGAAAAGAACCTGAGAGATTTTACAGTATTTTGACAAAAAGCTTTATTTGCCCTATATTTCAAATACTAAGAGAATCAAAGTGAAAACAGCAATAATCTACAGCGATGAGCTAAAAAATTATGATTTTGGGCCGGGACATCCCTTTAGAGGCGATAGATTTGCTTCTTTTTTCCAGTTATATGAGGAAAAACTAGGCAAAAATAAGAATTTTCAATTGATAAAGAATAGTGAACCGGCCAGTGATAAAGAGCTTAAATTATGGCATACACAAGAGTATATCCAGGTAGTAGCGGCTGCTTCTTCTGGCACAGCAATACCTCATCTATATCAATTCATCTCTCAAGACAATGTAAATCCAATCTCAGGAAAATTCCCCCGGGGCATAGAAAGAGCAGCCCGAATAATAGTTAGAAACTCTATACTGGCTCTCGATTTTGTCCAGGAAAAAAGAAGTGAAAAAGCAGTTAATGTTGGAGGTGGACTACATCATGCTAAGTCTGGCTATGGAGAGGGTTTTTGTTTCTATAATGATGTGGTAATCGCAGCTAGATACGCTATGGAGAAATATAATTTAAAAAGAATATTGATTCTTGACACCGATGCCCATGCAGGCAATGGAACCTGTGAGGCTTTTTATTCTGACCCAAATGTCTTGTTTATCGACTTACATCAAGCTGGAATTTATCCGGGAACTGGCTTGATTGATGAAATTGGTGAGGGTAGGGGAGAAGGCTTTACCATAAATTTACCCTTAGCCGCCGGAACCGGCAATAAATCATACGAGCTGATTTTTGATGAAATAATTCTTCCTCTGGCCAAGCAATATAAACCAGAAATTGTTATTCGATATGGCGGCTCTGACCCGCACCCCAGTGATGAAATAACTCAATTAGGATTAACCTTAGAGGGTTTCAAAATGATAGGTAGTAAGGTGAAGGAAATATCCAGGCTCTGTGAAAATAAATCTGTTGATTTAATCTGCTCTGGCTATAAGCCAGATGTTCTGTCAAAAGCCTGGCTCTCCTTGATAACCGGTCTGGCCAACGTTGAAGTTGAACTTGAAGAACCGCTATTAGAGACCAAGGAAGGCCAAAATCTCGCTGAAACAAAAGAGTTAATAAAAAGAGTAAAAGAGAATTTGAAGCCACACTGGGAGAGTATGAATAATTAATGAGCAAAAGTCATCTGATACTAAAAACTTGGCAAAATTCCTCTTTTTTGTTATCATCAAAATAAGTATATACCCTACAATCAAAATGATAAAATGATAAATAGGAAGACAATCGCTATCGCCAACCAAAAAGGGGGGGTGGGAAAGACCAATATCACTTTTAATCTCTCGGGCGCTTTGGCAGAAAGAAAGAAAAGAATCCTCCTTATTGATTTAGACCAACAGGGCAACCTTTCGTCGGCTCTGCTAAATAATATTTACAATCTCGATACCACCATAGTAGATATCCTTTTAGATGATGCTACCCCGGTTACACAAGTCATCCAAAAAACTTCTTTTCCAAATATAGATATTATCCCTTCTAATATCGATTTAAGCAGAATAGACATTCACCTGGCAGCAGAGCCAGATGCCCAATACTTCTTGGTCGACAAACTAAAAGAGATACGAGACAGCTACCATTATATCTTTATTGATTGTCCACCCAGCTTGGGCCTGGCAACAAGGATTGGCCTGGTGGCTGCCGATGAGGTTATAATACCTCTGGAATGTCACGAGTGGGCAGTAAAAGGAACAGCTTACCTGAGAGGCGCTATAGCCAAGATACGGAAAAGAGCAAATCCTAAACTCAAAATTATGGGATATCTGATAAACAGGTTTGATGGAAGGCGAAAACTGGAAGAGATCTACCGCGACACTATCCTGGAAAGCTTCAAGGGTAAGGTCTTCAAAGTGCATCTAAAAAACAGCGTTAAATATGCTGAAACAGCTACCTTTAAAATGCCCATAACCAGCTACTTACCGTCATCGGAACAAGCAGAAGAATACCGTAAATTAGCCAGGGAGATACTAGGGTATGGCTAGAAAAAAAGAGGCTCTTTTAAGAAAGTTTGCTCTGGATACCTTTGCTTCTTTTCCTGAGCAAGTCGAAGAAGCTGAAAATGAGCGAAAAGGAATTAGAGAGGGAACAAAAGGGCTCTACGGTGCCCGTATAATTGACATATCCAGAATAAAGCCTGATTTTGCTCAACCGAGAAAAAGCTTTGATAAAAAAAGGCTTAAGCAGCTAGCAGCATCAATTAAAGAATATGGACTTATCCAGCCAATTAACGTAGAGTACATAGAGAGTCAGGATTACTTCAGGGTTATCAACGGACAACGCCGCTTTGAGGCAGCCAAATTGGCCGGAATTTTGGAGATCCCCTGCATTATCAAAAACATAAATAAGCATCTCAGACTGATTCATCAACTAGTTGAAAACATCCAGAGAGAGGACCTACCGGCTTTGGAGGAAGCAGTGGCTATCCAGACCTTAGTTCGCAATCGAAGAATAGAGAACCCCCATTATTCTCAGAGGGAAGCATCACGAGAGCTGGGTCTTCCCAAAACCTATGTTAACGAAATGCTCACCTTGCTCAAGCTGCCCGAAGATATAAAAAGGGATGTCCGAACATCGGATGCTTTTCCTAAATCACTATTATTATTGCTTATCAGGCAAGGAAATGAAAAAAACATAAGAGAGTTTTATAAGCAAATAAAGGAAAGAAAGTTAACTGTCCGAGAGCTACAAACAACTCTCAAAAAATCAAAAAACAGAAGAGGGCGGCCTGGGTACTACCAGTACATATTCCAGGCTCCTGAAAAACAATTCACTCTTACCATTAAATTCAAAAAAGCCAGAGTAGACCAATCCGAGATATTCAACGCCCTTTCCCAGGTACTCCATAGTCTAAAACAATAGGAAATAAAACAGGAAAAAACATAATCCGACCTGACTCATAACCCCTTATGTCTTATTTTTCGCTAAAAAGACATACTCTGTTCTTTTGCTCTCTTTTTGCCCTGTACATAGCCTGATCAGCTTGTTCGATTACATCTTTTCCTGGCTGATATTGAGCCACTCCAATACTGACCGTTATCCCATAGTCAAGAGATAACTGCTGCTCTACGTTTTTCCTCAGTCCCACTGCTACTTCCCAGGCTTTTTCTTTTCCTGTCTGAGGCAGTAAGACAATGAACTCTTCCCCCCCATATCTGAACGCCGAGTCTTTTTCTCTAAGTTGACTATTGAGTATTTCCGAGAATTTCTGCAATAATTGATCGCCAGACCGGTGTCCATAGACATCATTATGATGTTTAAAATTATCTATGTCGACATATAGCAGAGAAAACGCATCCTTATACCTCTTACTTTTTTGTGTTTCTTCCTCGATTTTCTTGTATAGATAACGGGTATTGTAAAGCCCGGTAAGATAATCGGTGTAGATGAGGCGCCTTAATTCCTTTTTGGCTCCTTCTATTCCAGTAATGTCCTGAGCCACACATAAAAGACCTGCTATATCTCCTTTGTTCTCTTGCAGAACAAAAGCATTGCAAGATAATATCCTTTGAGTACCATCTTGCCTTGAAAGAGTGTGTATGTAGCAATCAGGCAATTGCTTTCTTTGAAGTTTCTTGAAGACTTCATGGCCATACACTGCCCATTCTTCAGGAGTAAGATGTTTAAGCCAGTTTTTTCCCACAATCTCTTCCTTTTTACGTTCAAGCATTCTAGTACCCTTTTCGTTAATGTATGTTACCATTCCGACCGTATCCACAATCGCAATAAGTGCGTTTGTTGCCTCAACTAACCTGTTCAAGAAATCTCTCTCCTTTTGCAGTTCTTCTGATTTCACTGATTCTTCTTTATCTTCACAGCCTGTCCAGATAGCCATCTTTTTTAAATTTCAAAAAATGAGGAACAACTAGATCTACAAGGGAGGGGTCAAATTGTCTCTCTTTTACTTTTATTATCTCTTCAATAGCTTGTATAGAAGATAATTTGCTTCCATAGCATCTTTGGGTAGTTATGGCATCATAGGTATCTATTATGGAAAAAAGTCTGGCTGGAAAAGGAATCTTTTTACCGGCAAGACCTTCTGGATATCCCTTTCCATCATACCTTTCGTGGTGATGTAGAATAATGCTAAGTCCCTCCTCCAGGAAGGTAGTCGGACGAAGGATTTGATAGCCGATAAGGGGATGTTGTCTCATTTTCTTAAGTTCAAAAAGGGCAAGCGATTCCTTTTTCTTTAAAATACTTTCCTCAATTCCGATTTTACCAATATCGTGAAGCTCCGCTGCCCGTTCATAGGTAGTCAATTTGAGAGCAGGGATACCAATCCTCTCCCCAATCGCTACTAGAAGTTCTGAAGTTCTCCGGGAGTGTTCAGCTGTATAAGAGTCCTTAGCATCTACGGCCAAAACAAGAGCCCGGGTAGTAGCTTTATAATTAAGACTGATCGCTTTGCGCAACTTCTGGATCATTTTAGCGTTTTTCAGAACCTGATTTCTTTTTTGCAAGGCTCTCTCAGCAGCCTCCAACACTTCATCTTTGCCAAAAGGTTTAACAATATAATCAAAGGCCCCGGAACGAAGAGCCCGTAAACTGGAAGAAAAATCCGGATAGGCCGTTATGATAACAACTTCTACCTGAGGTTTTATTTTCTTTATTCTTTCTGCGAACTCCAGACCGTTCATAGAAAACATCCTTATGTCGGTAAAGATAAGCTCCGGCTCCAGAGCAACATCAGCCAGAGCTTCCTCAGGGCAATCAAAAGTGAATACTTGATATTTGTCTTTCAGAACCATTTTCATTGATTCCTGTACACCTTTCTCATCATCTACCACAAAGACTACTCTATATTTATCTTCCAATTCGAGAACTCCTTTATTTCTAAAGGGGAAGTCTATAACGAGGAAGATAGACTGCCATAGTGGCACCTTTCTTCGGCTCACTAATAGGAACTATACCACCCCCCTG
>WJOQ01000259.1 GCA_009618505.1 Clostridia bacterium
ACCCTTTAGCCAGAGGGGCAATTTTGGGAATAAATCGGGGCACCAGAAAAGAACAGATTATTCGAGCTGCCCTAGAGTCTATTGCCTATCAGGTAAGGGATGTTATTGAGGCAATGAAAAAAGAAGCTAAAATAAAGGTGGAGAAGTTGAGAGTGGATGGAGGAGCGGCAGAGAATAATTGGTTGATGCAGTTTCAAGCTGATATTCTGGGCATTCCGGTAGAAAGACCCGCTATTTCTGAGGCTACTTCCCTGGTGGCAGCCTTATTGGCTGGTTTGACCATTAGCTTCTGGAAAGAGCAGAGAGAACTCCCCGCACTTTGGAAGCGCGATGCTTTATTTCTGCCTCAAATTGATGAGAAAAAAAGAGAAAATCTTTACAAGGGATGGAAGAAAGCAGTTAGTCGAGTTTTAAGTAAATAGAAAAAAGCGGCCAGAGCTGGAGTGATAGTTACCGATAAAGCCCTGAGGGTCTGGTGTCCGCGGTCCTGGTACCCTGCTAATCCCTCTGATGACCTCATCTGAGATGTATACCTCTTCAGCTATTTAAAGAGTTTCAATATCATCTCTCTTGTCTAAATTCTTTTCCTTAATTCTTCGTTTTCTTACCAAAAGCCTCCCATTTTGTCCATTTCCCCCGTGGGCCCCAAAATTAGCCATTTTTTTTTCAGGGATTGACTCATCAGAGATTTTTATTATACTGTAAAAGAGAAAGAAACAAAGAAAAAGATATCCTAAGATACGGACTAAATCAAATTAATTATGCCTAAAACAAACAAAAATTAGGAAAAAGAATATGTTAATTGGTGAGCGGAGATTGAAAATAATAGATTTATTGCAAGAGAAGGGAAATGTGATAGTTTCGGAGTTAAGCAGTTTGCTTTCAGTGACCGAAGAGACCATCAGACGTGATCTGGAAGGTCTGGAAAAAGAAGGATTATTAAAAAGAACTTATGGAGGCGCTATGCCTAGTAATAGAATTAGCCTTGAGCTCTCCTTTAAGGCAAGGGAAATAGAACACAAAGAGGAAAAGAAAGCAATTGGAAAGGTTGCTGCAGCGCTAATTCAGAATGGAGATGCCTTAATGTTTGATGCTAGCACCACCGCCCTAGAGGCGGCAAAAGAGATTGAAGTAAAAAAAGATTAACAGTAATCACCAGCTCTTTAGCTGTAGTTTTAGAATTAATTGATAAACCTGAGATTACGGTCATTTCTACGGGTGGCGTCTTTCATTCAAGATCCCTTTCCTATATAGGGCCTCTGGCAGAAAAGGGAGTAAGAAACTACTATGTAGATAAGTTGTTTCTGGGAGCAAAAGGAATCAGCATTGCCGGACTGACTGATTCTTATGAAGCAGAAGCTCAGTTAAAGAAGGCGATGATTGAGTCAGCCAAAGAAACCATCCTTGTTATTGACAGCAGTAAATTCAACAAGATAGCCTTAGTGAATATTGCTCCCTTAGAAGCTATAAGTAGAGTTATTACCGATAGTGGAATTTCATCTCGGGATAAAAAACTACTTATCGATCAAGGCATAGAAGTGATAATAGCTTCAAGTTAGGACTTTTACTCTAAGAACGAAGCCTCTATAATGTTGCTAAAAATAAGGCGAGAAGGAGGTGAAAAACAGGTAGATCGTTAGCTGGGAAATAAAGGAGGGTTTCTGTACGGGAGGTATTAAGAGATTGGCTTCTCTTGTCGGGAACTTTCCACAGACAATGGACAATAGCAAAAATATCACAAAGGAGATAAAAGGTGATACGAAAATTAACAGTGATGTTGTTAAGTGGAGTTATATGCCTTTTAGGGATAACTTCAGCACTGGCCATAACCTATAATGAAGCTCCT
>WJOQ01000402.1 GCA_009618505.1 Clostridia bacterium
AAACTACAAAAGAAGGAGTCTTTTCTTCATGAAAAGGACATAGAGCCTTGTAGTTTCTCCCCGCCTTCTTTAAAGGTGTATACTGAGAAATAATCTCTACAATATCAAAATGATTACCAACTCTTTCTATTAACTCTTGCGAGATAAAAGACGGCATTCATTTCCATCCTTCAGGAATGAAGTAATTCTTATAAATATTTATAGCAAATCGATCGGTCATCCCAGCAATGTAATCTACTGCTATTCTTTCTTGACCTTCTTTCTCTATACTTTTTCTTAAGGAAATGGGAAGAAGATGGGTTTCCCTTAGATAAAAACTATACAGTTCGCTTACTATCCGGTAGGCTTTTCTTGTCTCATTAAAAAGAAAAGAAGATAGATAAACCTTATCATACATAAAGTCCCTTAGTTCATTAAATGCATCAAGAACAATATCCCCCATCTTTAACTGAGCTCCTTGCCAACTCTCTTTTACTATGTTCTGAACTAAGGTATTAATCCTCTCTCTATGAGTCCTTCCTAGAATTTTCAATGATTCTCTGGGTAAATCTTTTTCTTTTATTATCTTTGCACGCAAAGCATCATCAATATCGTGATTAACATAAGCCAGGGCATCAGCTATTTTCACTACCTCACCCTCCAGGGTGCCAGGCTGATTTCTGCTTTTAGGAGTCAATATTTTTTCTTTATCCTGAGAATGGTTTAAGATACCATCTCTTACCTCCCAGGTTAGATTTAACCCTTCTCCTTCCCTTTCTAGTTTATCTACTACTCTCAGACTCTGTTTATTATGCTGAAAACTCCCTTCATAGACATCATTTAGAGCCTCCTCCCCCGTGTGTCCAAAAGGAGTATGCCCCAGGTCGTGACCCAGCGAAATTGCTTCAGTTAGATCCTCGTTCAAACGAAGAGCACGAGAAATTGTACGAGCAATCTGGCTTACCTCTAAAGTATGGGTAAGTCGAGTACGGTAATGGTCACCAAAGGGAGCAATAAAGACCTGGGTTTTGTGTTTTAGACGGCGAAAGGCTTTACAGTGAATAATTCTATCTCTATCCCGTTGGAAAGCTGTCCTCAATGAGCAAACATTTCCTTCCTCTCTCTTTCTCCCTTTACTCTGACTACTTTTGCTAGCATAGGGAGAGAGAGATTGACCCTCAAACTCCTCTTGAGCAATCCTGTCAAAGAACTGACCTCTTTCTTTCCTCAAAGCCTACTTTTCTCTCCTTCTTGACAAACTAACCATCTCTGCCAGGATTACCTTCTTTCTAACAGACTCTGCTTGAACTCATCTATTTTTTCCATGAACTTCTTTGCTTCACCCGGAACAATAGAAGCTATACTATCATAAACAAAAGGACCTATTTTCATCAAATATGGGCTTATAGTAGAATCTTTCTTCCATCTATCTGCGTTTTCAGCTAGAGGAGAAATAGCCAAAAAAATCAAAATAACACTACATACTACTCCCCCTTCTAGCAGTCCTAGAACGAGCCCTCCTCCCCGATCTATCCCCTTGACCGGAGAGTACTTTGACATTCCATGGAAAACTAACCCTATTAACCCTCCTATTAGAGCTATCCCCACAAAAATAATAGCGAAGCTTATCCCCTTAGCTACCTGAGGAGAAAGTCTGGTAATTTCACCCCTGATAATATTCCCCACTCCTTGGCTATAATTAACAGCCACAATCAGACCTACAAAAACCCCCAATAGCCCAAAAATCTCTCTGAATAACCCCTTCATTGCTCCCCGAATAAGGAAAAAAACAATTACAATTAACCAGACTACATCCAGCCAGTTCATTTAACTTCTTTTTTGACCCTTTCCACTAATT
>WJOQ01000330.1 GCA_009618505.1 Clostridia bacterium
CCTCCCGAACGATTTTTATATCTAGGAGCGATTACGTCAAAAAGCTTTTTTGTTACTTTCTTATCTCGAACAATTTTGAATGCATTTCGCCTGTGATGAACAGAATCAACTTTAGCCAAAGTGATTATTTTTTCTGCCCATCTAGCCATCTCCTTAGCCTTCGCCTCTGTGGTAGTAATTTCTTCATAAAAAAGGAGTGATTTGATCAAATTTATTAATAACGCTTCTCTTTGGTCTTTATCCCGCCCTAATTTTCTTCCTTTTTTTCTATGTCTCATTCTCTTTTTCTTTAGCTAAGCTTAGATTATATTTAGCCAGCTCCCTTTCTACCTTTTCCAGTGACTTTTTCCCAAACTTTTGTATTTTGAGAAGTTCTTTGCCGCTTACATTAGTTAAATCCCTCATCTTCTTAATCCCCAAACCTTTTAAAGCACGAAGGGGAGTGGCAGAAAATCCTATTTTTTCCACTTCTTCTTCCAAAAACTCTCTTTTTTCCATCTTCGTTTCTATTTCCTTTTTACCTAGAGTAGCAAAAGGAGCGAAACATTCAATCAAAATCTTAGCAGCCTTTTGTATTACTTCATCAGGCCTAACTGTGCCATCAGTAAAAACTTCGAGAGCAAGAGAATCAAAACTGGTTTTTCTTCCAATCCTGGCTGACCTTACTTCATATTTTACTTTCTTAATGGGCGTAAAGACAGAGTCTATCGGAATAGTTCCCACTGGTTGGTCGGCCTTTTTATTTTCTTCTGCTTCCACATAGCCCATGCCTTTAGCTAAAGTAATCTCCATTGAAAGATGTGTGTTCTTGTTATCCAGGGTAGCTATGGGTACATCCGGATTAACGATTTCTGCCTCGCTGTCAGGTTTGATATGAGAAGCTTTCACTTCTAAAGGACCCCGAACGTCTAAGAAGATTTTTTTTTCTTTTTCACCAGTAAACAATCTCGCTCTAATCTTTTTAAAGTTCTGTATGATTTGCAGCACATCCTCTTTAACCCCTTTAATGGAGCAAAACTCGTGGAACACACCTTCAATCTTTACAGAAATCACAGCTACACCAGGAATAGAGGAAAGCAAAATTCGTCGAAGAGAATTACCCACAGTTATACCATATCCTCTTTCCAAAGGCTCGATAACAAACCTACCATAAGTATCAGAAAAAGTATCTTTTTCAATTATTATCTCTTTTGGTTTTACTAATTCCCTCACTACCTCCTCCTCCGTCACTGTATTTAGTATATCATATTGCGTATATCGTATGTCGTTTGGTGATAATTCGATTCACGCACTTCTTTTTCGATATACTACATACGATATACCATATACGAATTTCGGTTTACAATTGCCGCTACCTTGAATAGTATTCCACTATTAAGTTCAGGTCGATTTCTTGATTCAACTCTTCTTTTGAAGGAAATCTTTTGATTGTTCCCTTCATAGCCCCTTTATCTATTTCGAGCCATTCCGGGATTACCTTTTCTCGCGAGGCTTCTAGAATCTGCTTGACCAAAGCTGATTTTTTGCTCTTCTTGCTAAATTCAATTACGTCTCCCTCTTTCATCAGATAGGAGGCAATATCTACTACCCTACCATTAACTAAAAAATGACCATGATTCACTAATTGTCGTCCCTGGGCGCGAGAAAAACTAAAACTAAGTCTATATACCACATTATCTAATCTTCGCTCTAGTAGTCTTAGAAACTCTTCTCCCGTTATGTTAGGTGACTTTTCTGCCAGGTGGTAGTATCGGCGAAACTGATTTTCCATTATACCATATTCCCATCTGACTCTCTGCTTTCCTCTAAGTTGTAATCCGTATTGAGAAGTTCTTCTTCTCCGCACAAACCTCTCTGATTTCTTTTTCTCCAGACTACATTTATCTGAATAACACCTTTCCCCTTTCAAGAAAAGTTTTACTTTTAGCCTGCGGCATTTCTTGCATTTGCTTTCTATATCTCGTGCCAATAAATCCTCCTTTCTCGTATCGTGTATATCGTATATCGTGATGCGCAATACGCATCACGCACGACGCATCACTAATTTATACTTTTCTTTTCTTGGGAGGACGACACCCATTATGAGGAATGGGAGTTGCCTCTTTGATAGAAATAACCTTTAAGCCAGCTGCTTGTAGGGTCCTAATAGCAGTTTCCCTTCCTGAACCTGGACCTTTCACTACTACCTTCACTTTTGTAATTTCGAATCCCTCTTGAGCTTTTTTAACTATATTCTCGGCTGTCTTTTGGGCAGCAAAGGGAGTTCCCTTTTTTGTCCCCTTGAAACCCACCTCACCTGCTGAGCACCAACAAAGAACATCTCCTTGTAAATCGGTCATAGTAATTATAGTATTATTAAAGGTAGAATGAATATAAGCTACTGCCTCCTCCATTTTTGTTGTCTTCTTCTTCTTTTTCTTTATCTTTTCGCCCTTTTTCCTAGGCATCTTGCTCTCCTATTTCGTTCCTTTTTTCTTTTTACCCAGTGTCCTTCGTGGTCCTTTGCGGGATCTAGCATTCGACCTTGTTCTCTGCCCTCTTACCGGCAGACCTTTCTTATGCCGAATCCCCCTGTAACATCCAATATGTATCAGTCTGCTAACATCCGAACTGACCTGTCTTCTAAGTTCCCCTTCTATCTTGAAATCATTTTCGATAATCCTACGTAGTTTGTTCACCTCATCTTCAGTCAGATTCTTCCCTTGCGTATCTGGATTAACGCCAGTCTTAGAAATAATTTCTTTAGTCAGTGAGTACCCAATTCCATAAATAGAAGTCAGCCCTATTCTTATCTTCTTATTAGGTGGAATTTCTACTCCAGCGATTCGAGCCATTTATTCCTCCCTCTACCCTTGACGTTGCTTATGTTTTGGATTTTCACAGATAACCCGTACTACTCCTTTTCTCCTCACTATCTTACACTTCTTACACATCTTTTTCACTGAAGACCTGACTTTCACTTGCCTTTTCCTTCCCTATATACAATTCTTCCCCGCGATAAATCATAGGGAGAAATCTCCAGGCTAACTTTATCACCTGGAAGTATTCTGATAAACTTCATTCTCATCTTACCACACACATGAGCTAGCACTCTACGACCACTGGCCAGCTCTATTCTAAAGGTAGCGTTGGGTAATGTCTCCAAAACAACTCCTGATGTCTTAATCAATTCCTCTTTGGTCAAATTTTTTCCTTTTTGCCCAGAATCAATATTTTCTGAGTAATCTCCTCCGGTGACTGCTCTCCTTCAATATTATACAAAATCTTTTTCTTCCTGTAATAGCTAATCAGAGGATGGGTATGCTTCAAATAGGTCCTTATTCTCTCCCTGATTGCTTCTGGATTATCATCATCTCTCTGGAAAAAAGAAGCTCCACAAACCCGACAGGTACTGCTAAAATCTCCCAAATTTTCTTTGTTATATATGCGACCACAACTAGAACAGACCAACCGCCTACTCAACCGCTCTATAATAGTGGACTCTTTTACCTCTAGATTAATCACTAAATCAAGTCTTCTATTTTCCCCATGCAGAATCTCATCTAATTTTTTTGCCTGAAATAGGTTACGAGGAAAACCGTCTAAAATAAACCCTTTCTTTTCCTCTCTTATTTTATCTTCTACAAGTTCTAAAACAATATCATCAGAGACAAGTCTTCCCTGTTTGATGAAATTTTCAGCTTTCTGACCCAAGAGAGTCCTCTCCTTAACTGCTTTCCTTAATAGGTCTCCTGCAACTATATGTACGAGACCCAGCTTGCCTTTCAGTCTTTCTACTTGCGTGCCTTTGCCTGCCCCGGGAGCGCCCAACAAGACCAGATGCATATCTGTTATCTCCCTGTTTTCATAAATCCCTTGTAATGTCGCATCAAAAGGTGAGATTCTAGCTGTTGCACTGTATCCAGGGCTACACCTACCGCAATAAGAATGGAAGTTCCGCCAAAAGGAAGACTTTGACGCAAGAGTTCCCTATTAACTATCTCAGGAAGTATGGCAATAAAAGCAAAAAATATAGCACCAACAAAAGTAACCCGAGTAAGAACAGCTGTGATATACTCAGCAGTCGGTTTCCCTGGGCGGAGTCCAGGAATAAACCCCCCGTACCGACGCATATTATCTGCTACCTCTACTGGATTAAAAACAATCGCTGTATAAAAGAAAGTAAACAAAACTACCGCTAAAGCAAGCAGAACATAATACAATGATGCCCCCGGACTCAGCCACCCAGCAATCTGCTGCGTAATAGGATGAGGAATGAATCTGGCTACTGTAGAAGGCAACATTAAAATAGCTATAGCAAAAATTATGGCAATCACTCCTACTCCCCCTACACGGATAGGGATATAAGAAGTCTGTCCTCCATAAACCTTTCTTCCTACTATTCTTCTGGCATAACGAATAGGAATTCGTCTTTCCGCTTCATAAATGACTACTACAGCTGCAATCACAAAAATACTAATTAAAGCAAAAAGAAAAATGCGGAAGGGAGTTATCTCTCCAACGCTCAGTAAGCTACCAATACTTCCTGCGGCTGGACGTAGCTGAGCTACAATTCCAGCAAAAATTATTAAGGAAATCCCATTACCTATACCCCTTTCAGTAATCTTCTCCCCCAACCACATTATAAATATAGTCCCCGCAAGTAAGGTCAGCACAGCAGAAAACATAAAAGCTGGTCCCCTGATAATTACAAAAGCCCCGTTCTCCATGTTTTGAATCATATAGGCTAATGTTACCGCCTGAATAGCACCGATGGGTAAAGTAGCATACCTGGTAATCTGAGTGATTTTCTGTCTTCCCTCTTCTCCTTGCTTGCTCAACCGTTCAAGCTGAGGTATAGCTACGGTTAAAAGCTGCATAATAATTGAAGTACTAATATAAGGCATTATTCCCATAGCAAAAATAGACATTCGGCTAAGGGCCCCACCACCGAAAATATTCATTAAGCCGAAGGCTCCTGTTTCAAAGATAGCACTTCGGGCAAGAGCATCTACATTTATTCCTGGGATAGGAACAAAAATGCCAAACCTGAAAACTACAAACACACCTAATGTAAAAAGGATTCTTCTCCGCAGCTCCGGAATTCTAAAAATATTCTGAAATCTCTCTAGCATCAAATAACCTCTATTTTTCCCCCTGCTTCCTTTATTTTCCTCTCAGCTTCTTTGGAAAATTGATGAGCCTTTACTTCCAAGGCTAGATTAAGCTTTCCTTTACCCAATATCTTAATTTTGCCTTTTTTCTTCACTAGCCCTGTTTTTATCAACAATTCTGGACTAACAACAACATCATCCTTTTGAAATATATTCAAATCCTTAACATTGACTATTTGGTTTCTCTGTTTAAGGACACTGGTAAAACCTCTTTTGGGAACTCTGCGAGTAAGAGGCATCTGCCCCCCTTCAAACCAGAGAGCAACTTTCGAACGAGCCTTTTGTCCTTTGTGTCCCCGTGTAGATGTTTTACCATGCCCTGAACTAGGCCCTCTGCCTACTATTTTCCTTCTATGAGTAGCTCCAGAAGGAGGTGTCAATAACGATGCATTCATCGATGGTTCCTTTTTCGTAATCTAATAACCTTATCAGGATCTCTTAGGTTTCTTAGTCCCTCAATTGTAGCTTTAGCTAGATTAAGAGGGTTATTACTCCGTAAAGACTTGCTCAAGATATCTTTTATTCCAGCTAACTCTACTACCGCTCTCACTGTCTCTCCAGCAATGACTCCGGTTCCAGAAGAAGCTGGTTTAAGAAGAACTTGCCCTGCTCCATACTTTCCTATTATTTCATGAGGAATAGTATTATTTCTAAGAGAAACATAGATCGTATTCCTCTCTGCTTTTTTTCTTCCTTTCCTTATGGCTTCAACTAATTCTTTAGCCTTTCCTAAACCAAGACCTACCTTACCTTTTCGATTGCCCACCACTACCAAAGCATTAAACCCTATAGTCCGGCCTCCTTTAACTACAGTAAAAACTCTGCGCACCCTTATTAATCTCTCTTCTAATTGACCGCCCTTTTCCTTTGCATTATTATCTTCTTCTTTTGACCTCTGCACTGTTAGACTCCTCAAATTCTGTATCTCGATGCTCGATACTAGATACTCGTTTTTGGATTGATCCCTTGTTCTTCGTGTTTTTTCTTTAACGAGCATCAAGCATCTAGGATCGAGTATCTAGTAGTCAGACTTCAAAAACATCTTAGATCTTTATTCCCTGCTTTCGTATTGCTTCTGCTAAATATTCTAGTCGTCCGTGATATTGGTAAGGACCTCTATCAAGAACCATCTGTTCTATCTTCTTTTTCTTCGCTTGTTCAGCTAAGTCTTTGCCCATCTTCCTGGCTATCCCTAGACTCTTAGCACAGTTTCCCTTTTTATAGGGAGCACCTGATGAAGAAAGAAAAAGTAATGTTCTCCCTTCCTCATCATCTATCAACTGAAGATAAAGATATCTATTGCTTTTATAAATTGATAGTCTCGGTCTATTCCCGGTGCCAAAGATTTTCTTTCGGACTCTTTTTCTTCTTTTCTCTCTTTGCCTGTATTTATCTTGCACATATTCGCCCATTTTATATTCTTCTATTGTCCTTTAATTGCTAGTGCAGCCTTACCTACCTTGCGTCTTACAACCTCTCCCTTATACCTAATCCCTTTTCCCTTATATGGTTCGGGTTTCTTGAAAGACCTAATCTCCGCCGCAATTTCCCCTACTCTTTGCTTATCACAGCCAAAAATTCTAAGTGAAGTGGGGCTAATTAGCTCTATTTTTGTATCTTCCGGAGGAATATATTTGACAAGATGAGAATATCCCACACTTAGAGATAGGGTTTTGTTCTCTAATGTAGCTCTATAACCTCTACCCACAATTTCCAGAAACTTCTCAAACCCTTCTGAAACACCTTTTGCCATATTAAAAATAAGGCTACGTATAGTTCCATGCAAAGATTTGGTCTGTTTATCTTCTTTAAACCTTTTAACCAAAATCTGATTGTTTTCTACAACTACTTCTAAGCCAGAAGGTATTTCTCTTTCTAATTCTCCCTGAGGACCTTTTACCTTAATCTTGCCCTCTCCTATTA
>WJOQ01000099.1 GCA_009618505.1 Clostridia bacterium
GGGTGCGGGGAGAAGGATTTGCCACAGATTAGGCACACTACTGATTTGTTCCAGTTCTCGCGGATTTTCAGAGGTTCATTGGGATGACAAGGAGGCACGACCTTTCGCATGTCATCAGGCTCGTGAATTGGTGGAGGTTTAGAGGGAGCCTTATATTTGGTCTCAAAACGGATGAGACTTCCTGGCCGATTCAGATGCTTGAGGTCTTTGGCAAGCTTTTGAAACTCCGGCCCAATGACTTTTGCAGCTGCAAGTTGCTTCATGTATTGACGCTGTTCTCTGGTCCACCAAGCGTCAATTGCGGCTGATTTTCTACAGTATGGGCAATAATACTGTGATTGGGGTTGCTCACTTGTTTCGCCTTCAGTTGGTAACCACTTGAACTGTCTTTTGCAGCTCGGGCACTCGCGGCGCAAAAAACCGTCTTTGTCGACAGGTAAGGTTATGGCAATATTGCGTGTACTCATAATATTCTCACCCCCTTCTTTAGAGCCAATTTCATTTTATCGGTGTATAGATAGTATAGGGTTTTGAGGAAAGAAGACAAGGGTTTTCTATTTATATTTAAAAATAACCCTGTCATGGGGGCTTTCAAGATGGGAATTAGGAAATTAAGTCAGTGGATAGTCTTTGGTGATGAGGGTTTTGGGGAATGTCGTGCGTTCGACATTGGGTTTTAGTTGGTCTAACCTCTTTTTATTTTGGTTGGATATCGTTCTTAATCCCTTGAATTGGCTATTTATTGTTTTTTGGATGATTTATAAAAGAATAAGAAAAAATGGGCTAAAATTACAGCTATAATTTTTACTGTAATAGCAGCAATGGTTCTTATAGCTCCCTGCTATAATTTTTTACAATATATTTTTTGATTTATGGATAAATTACGTAATAACTACAGACATGGATACTGATATTGTGGCAAAACTCTGTAGCAGCGAGAGCATTCCCCTAGCTTATTTCTACGAAGGGAAATATCACTTACGAGGAGATTAACCTGACACAAATGATATTCTGTAAGGTTAGACCAGAATCCTTGTATCACTTTTTAGTAAAAGATATGAAGTTGTTCCTTTCATTCTTCTTTTTGACCTTTTTCTCTTCCACACTAAAATGGAGACAATATGTAAGGAGGTTGCAAAACTGTTTTGACTTCTGTGACCTGGCCCCCTCGTGTCAAGTGCTGAGATTTGGTTTAGTAGTCCCCTTGAGTGTATTATCAGAGTCTTCGGTTCTGGAGAATAAGGTCACATATAATCACTCAACGGTAAGCTAAGAGATGAGTTCCTTCGGGAAGTATTTATGACTTTAGCCGAGGCGAGAATATTGATTGAAGAGTAGCGGACAGAGTACAATCAAGTAAGGCCGCACAATGCCTTAAAATTACCGACCACCTGCTCCCGAGGCTATCATTCCATTGACTCTAGCTTAACAAGTGGTACTATTAATGGGGGCAGGTCAATTGGGAGAAAGAATCCATACAGCGTCTATTTCAGGATTTTGAATCATCTCCTCAACGCTAGCAGAAACCTTTGGCTCTCCTACTTCCAGTTGGATACATAAATCTCGCAGTCGCTGGGCTGATTTCAAGTTAGGATCACACACACACCTTTTATTTCTGCGTTCCTTACCCCCATCCACGATTTAGCATGGAATTCTGCTATACAACCAGACCCTATAAATCCTACCCCTAACTGTTTACTCACTTGCTAACCTCTCTTGGTTTTTCTAGGATTGCATCTTCTTGTTGACATATACGCCCAACATCTTCTTCTAATTTCACATTTTATTTCTTACTCATGGAGTTCATCAATGTTTTGTTT
>WJOQ01000114.1 GCA_009618505.1 Clostridia bacterium
AAATGGGGGAGAGGTGGTGGTGAGTGGCTCCTTACAAGATGTTATTGACTGCGAAGCTAGTTTGACTGGGAAGTATCTTAAAAACGAGTTGAAGATATCTATTCCTACTATTCGTCGCCAACCAAGAGATAATCAATATCTTGAGATTATCGGAGCAGAAGAACATAATTTAAAGAAAATAAATGTTAAGTTTCCTCTGGGGACATTTATCTGTATTACCGGCGTTTCGGGTTCTGGTAAGAGTACCCTGGTAGAGGAGACCCTATACAGAGCACTGGCACGTTATTTCTACAAAAGTAGGATGAAACCAGGAAAATACGAAAAGATGGAGGGTATACATTTTATTGACAAGGTAATAGTGATTGACCAGTCTCCTATTGGACGAACTCCTCGTTCTAACCCGGCTACCTATACCGGTCTTTTCACTCCTATCAGGCAACTTTTCTCTCAGATAGAAGAAGCTAGAATGAGAGGGTATCAACTGGGTAGATTTAGTTTTAATGTAAGAAGGGGCAGGTGCCAGCGGTGCAAGGGAGAGGGAATGATCAAGATTGAAATGCAATTCCTTCCCGATGTCTATGTCCCCTGTGATGTCTGTAAGGGAAAGCGTTATAGTAAAGAAACCCTTCAGATAAAGTATAAGGGCAAGAATATTGCTGATGTTCTCGACCTGACGGTAGAAGAGGCTTTAAAATTTTTCCGTAACATTCCTCAAGTGAGAAGAAAGTTAGAGACCTTGAATGATGTGGGATTAGGATATGTCCATCTGGGGCAACCCGCTACTACTCTGTCTGGTGGAGAGGCGCAGAGGATAAAGCTTTCCCGGGAGCTTTCCAAGCTTGGCACAGGGAAGACTCTCTATATATTAGATGAACCTACTACTGGTCTTCATTTTGCTGACATAGATAAGCTTCTAAGTGTTTTGAATCGATTGGTCGATAAAGAGAATACTATTCTGGTTATTGAGCATAATCCTGATGTGATTAAAGTGGCTGATTATATTATTGATTTAGGTCCAGAGGGGGGAGAAGAAGGAGGGGAGCTGGTTGCCTGTGGTCCTCCCGAGGAGATTGTTAGAAACAAACGTTCTTATACAGGGGAAATTTTAAAGAAATTTTTATGAAATTTGATGAGAGAGAACGAATGTTCAGTGAATCGTGTCATTGTGAACAAGGTCCCGTAGTCGTGATGCATCGTGCGTGATGCGTATTGGGCAATACGATATACGCAAAACTTTCTTTTTCTTACGCAATACGAGGAGAGTGAATTATGTCTTTATCAAAAAGAGCTGAGTTAATTAGTCCTTCTGCTACTTTAGCTATTGCGGCGCGGGCTAAAGCGATGAAGGCTGAGGGCATTGATGTGATTGGGTTTAGTGCAGGCGAGCCAGATTTCGATACGCCCTCCTACATAAAGAAGGCGGCTAAAAAGGCATTAGATGAGGGATTTACTAAATATACGCCTGCATCAGGAATAGAAGAACTGAAAAAAGCTATTTGTCAGAAGCTCAAAGAAGAGAATAATCTGGAGTATCATACTTCAGAGATAATTGTCTCTTGTGGGGCAAAGCACTGTTTATATAATGCTTTTCAGGTTTTATGCCAGGAAGGTGATGAGGTGATTCTATCTGTTCCCTATTGGGTAAGTTATGCTGAACAGATAAAGCTTGCCGGCGCAAAGCCTATTTTTATAGAGACATCAGAGGAAGATGGATTCAAAATTTCTCCTTCTCAGCTTGAGCAAGCAATCACTTCTAAGACCAAGCTTTTTCTTATCAATAGTCCTAATAATCCCACCGGGGTAGTCTATTCTCAGCT
>WJOQ01000087.1 GCA_009618505.1 Clostridia bacterium
ATACTTTTTTTGGGGAGAATGTCAACCCTGGAATTGCCTTGCCCCCTCCCAGTTTTTGGTTCAGAGATTTGAATTGGAGAGATAATAACCTATCCTACCGGGTAAAATTAGGAACTTGAGGCGTAGGCTGAGACTGAAGATGACAAGAGATCTTGAGAATATGGCTCAGAGGATCTAAATTATCCCGGTTTTAACACAATGCTTGCCGTTTTTTCCTGATAAGCATACAATTGCCACTGGAATCCCACAAAGGAAAAAGAAAGCTTTCTAGCCAGTAGACGCTAAACGCTAGTCTCACCATTCACAAAATACGATTCACGATTAATATTGTTTATACCAATCTGCTCCTTTTTTCTCTAAACAGATCTCAGGATATCCCTTGAACCTTTTGTGCTCAAAGTAAGGAGTAGCTGCTTGAAATACCTGAAGCAGACGCTTGAAATTGCTTACTCCGCTGGTGGAAAGCCACTCCTCCATAGCTTCCTTATCGGGATAATACTGAGCAGAACCCTGCCAGATGGCTCTTCCTCCCAGAAATCCTGATGCGCCTGATTCAGTAGCTATGCGCACATTTTCCACAAATTCATCTATATCTACTCCGGCTGACAATATTACCCAGGGAACACCAGCCAGAGCCGTCACTTCTCGACAAAAATCTTTGATTTCTGACCGGTTATAAAGAGCTTCTCTTTTTACTCCATCAAACTCTCCCTTACAATATTCTTTGGCAAATTTTAGATTAGCGGGAAATTCCACCTTGAGAATGTCAACTCCATACTCGGAGCGAGAAAACTCCTCTACATAATCCTTGACTATTTTTGGCTTGCGCCGAGCAAAAGTAGCATTATCCTTTTCTTCGTCAGGTAAGAAAGGATAATTCACCAGCTCTAAAACAAAAGGAAGATCGTATTGCCGACAATCCCTACCTACTTGCCTAGTTATATCCTTTTGGTGATTTACTACATCGGGAGAAGCATCTCCACGATAATAGATAAGAAGTTTTACTGCATTTGCTCCGACTCGCTTTGTCTTTTCCACTGTCCAGCCTGATATTAAGCTTGACTTTATTTCTTTACCACTTTTACCTGCTTTCTCTCCCCCTGTCCCCTCACTACAAAGAAGAAGGCCTGTCCCTTTGCTAAAATACTTTATAGCATTGGGATATCCGTAAATAGGATCAACAAGAGTAGCACTCGAATAACAAGATAGCACCTTGATTATTATTCTTTTAAACTCAGCTAAGTCCTCATATTTTACCTCATCAGCCTCTTTGGAGAGCACTTTGGCCAGTATCCTCTTTAAAGAACCCCTTTGGTCAATAGCCATCATCTTAAACCGACCATTCTCATCGGCCAATGCCTTTAAACCACGTATTTTACCGGCAGAAATAGATACTTTTTCCATCAACTTCCCTCCTCTTATGTGTTACTTGTTCATTGTTCATAGTTCATTGATTTAAAAAATAGCCTCTCCCTTTTCTTTTTTTTCGAGATACGAGATACGATTCACCTTGCTTGTCCCAGACCAACCATCTTTTCTACTTCTCTTAAATAGGGAGCACCCTCCATAGGTCCTCTTTTGGTTACGGCCAGAGCACCCACGGCATTAGCAAATTTGGCGACTCGCTTAATAGACCATCCTTTAAGAAGTCCCGCTATAAAAGCAGCATCGAAGCAGTCACCCGCTCCAGTTGGGTCTATTTCATTCACCGGAAAAGAAGGAACCTTTAACTTCTCCTCTCTTGTATAAATACAGGAACCTTCCTCACCCAATTTGAGCGCCACTATCTCCGGACCGCATTCGAGCAACCTCCTGCT
>WJOQ01000387.1 GCA_009618505.1 Clostridia bacterium
TCGCCTTTTGTCTTTAGTCTTTCTTCTTTTACGAGCATCGAGCATCCAGGATCGAGTATATAGAACTGAGACGTTTTTTTCCACTTTTGAAATACTAGATACGATTCACGGTTTTATGTGCTCCAAGAAGATTTCGTACCACTTTTCTATCATCGAATTCTACTACTTTATCTTTGAAAATCTGCACTTTCTCATGCCCTTTGCCGGCAATTAGAAGGGTGTCTCCCTTTTGCATCTTTTCCAGGCCTGACTTTATCGCCTCCTTTCGGTCAACTACAATCGCATAATCCCTTCCTTTTTTACCCCTCTCTTCCTTTATACCCTTTTCAATCTGAGCAATGATATCTCCTGGATCTTCACTGCGAGAATTGTCCGAGGTAATTACTGAATAATCGGCCAATTTCAAGGCAGCCTTCCCCATAAGAGGTCGCTTTTGAGAGTCTCTGTCTCCCCCGCAGCCAAATACCACTATAAGGTTACCTTTAACAATCCCCTGCAGAGTTTGTAAGACTTTCTTCAATCCATCTTCTGTGTGAGCATAGTCAACAAAAATATTGAAGCCGTTTTTGTTGTCGATAGGTTCAAGCCTCCCTGGAATCCGCTTTACCTCCTCCAGTCCCTCTTCAATTAGATAAATAGGTATATTCTCCTCCAGAGCAATTGAAGCTGCTGCCAGAGCATTATAGACATTATGAAGACCCAGGAGAGATAGATTTATCCTCTTTTTTTTTTCTCCCTCCAGAATGAATGAAGTTCCCCGAAAGGTCATCTCTAGAATTCTCCCGTGTACGTCAGCTTTCTTTTTAATCGCGTAGGTGATTACCTCTGAGGAGATCCTGTCTATTAGATAATCAGCCACGGGATCATCAATATTGACTATAGCCTTCTTAGAAATTCTCTTTCTTGCTCCTTTGCCAAGCTTTTCAAACAAGCAAGCCTTAGCTTCTAAATACTCCTGCCAGCTTTTATGGAAATCCATATGTTCCGGGGATAAATTAGTAAATACAGCCCGGTCAAACTCCACTCCCTCTACTCTATGAAGGGCCAGTGAATGAGAAGAAACCTCCATAACCGCATAATCTAGATTTCTATCTACCATTGTCTTGAGTATTCCTTGTAAGTCCTGTGATTCGGGAGTAGTAATAGAAGAAGGGGAAAAATCTTCTCCCAGTGTGTAATCAATAGTAGATATTTTCCCTACTTTGAATCCCGCTCTTTTTAAAATAGACTCCACCAAATAAGTTGTAGTAGTCTTTCCGTTGGTTCCAGTAATTCCAATCATCTTGATTTCCCTGGAAGGAAATCGATACCAGCAATCACTCAATTGAGCTAAAGCCAAACGCGAGGAAGGAACCTTTATCAAAACTACATTTTGCGGAATGGAAATAGACACATCTTTTTCCATCACTATAACTCGAGCCCCTTTTTCTATGGCTTGAGCAATGAATTGATGACCGTCTTGTCTAAATCCAGAAATAGCCACAAAGATAAAATTGCTCTCTACCTTTCTCGAATCATAAGCTAGTCCCTCTACTTCCAGATTAACCTCACCTTTTATTCTCTCTATTTCCAAATCAGCAATAAGTTCTCCAAGATGCATACTATTCCCTCTTGTTAAGATACTCTCACCGTAACCCATTCTTCTTGTTCAGATAGAATGTCTAAATGAGGTAGAACTCTCTTCATTATCCTCTGGAAAAGAGGAGCAGCAATTTCTCCACCATAATATGCCCCCGTAGGTTCTTTGATAATTACTATTCCAGCAATCCCAGGCGAAGCTACGGGGGCAAAGCCCATAAAGGAGGAAATATACTTGTTGGGAATATACCCTCTTCCCGCCAAGGCGGGAACCTGTGCAGTTCCTGTTTTTCCTCCAATTGAATATCCTTCTATTTTTGCTCTTTTCCCACTTCCTTTTTCCACCACTTGTTCCAATAATTCTCTCATCTGGACTGAAGTAGAAGGAGATATTACTCTTCTTACCACGGTAGGTTTGTTCTCTTTTACTCTTTTCCCTTCTGCATTAAGTATATATTTAACTAAATAAGGTTTTAGTAACTCACCTCCGTTCACCAGAGCACAGAAAGCAGTAAGCATTTGCAGGGGAGTGATAGCAATAGCCTGACCAATAGAAATAGCAGGAAGGTCGGTGAGAGACCATGAAGAAGCAGCCCTGACTATTCCTTTCGCTTCTCCAGGAAGGTCAATACCTGTCTTTTCTCCAAAACCAAAAAGGTGAAGATACTCTGAGAAAATTTCTTTATCCATTCTACTGGCTAATTTAATCATCCCTATGGAAGAGGAATTCTGCAAAATGTCAGCCAGAGTAAAATCTTGATTGAATGGTTTCCAATCATGAAAAGTATGGCTGGCTATCTTTATAGTTCCCTCGCAATAAACACTCTCTTCCATAGTTATTAGTCCCTCTTCCAGGATAGCACTGGCAGTGATGGGCTTAAAAGTTGAACCAGGCTCATAAATAGAGTGAACTACTCTGTTTCTTCTGAAAAAAGGAGAAAAATCAGAATAATGATTGGGATCATAACCAGGCTTGTTGGCAAGAGCGAGTATTTCTCCTGTTTGAGGATCCATAAATAATGCCTCTACAGATATGGCCTCAGTTTCTTCCAGGGCTAAAGATATCTCCTTTTCTACAATGGACTGAATAATATTGTCTATGGTTAAAACCAGGTCCATACCGGGGACGAGACCCTGGGTAACTCTTCTGGTAAGAGGAATTTCGTAGCCCAGAGCATCTTCTCTTATCAAAAAATGACCTCTTTTTCCTCGCAATTCCTCCTCATAATAAAGCTCCACGCCGGCTAGTCCCTGATTGTCTATCCCTGTAAAACCCAAAAGATGTGAAGCGAGTTCCTTCTGGGGATAGAATCTCTCAGTTTCTTCCACAAAACCTATTCCTCCCAGAGCAAGAGCCTCAATCATCTCTTTTTCAATGAGAGGAAGCTTCCTCTCTAACCAGAGGAAAACCTTTTCTTTTTTTAGTTGTTTAACAAGAGAGGATTTTTTCATTCCCAGAATAGAAGATAACTCCCCAGCCACTTCTTCCGGATGAGAGATTTTCTTAGGGTAGGCATAAAGAGAATAAGAAGGAATATTAATGGCTAATTTTTCTAGATTACGGTCATAGATTATTCCCCTTTCAGGTAAAATATCAATTTTTTTGACCTGGCTTTTACTTACCTGCTGTTTGAATTCTTCATGTTCAATAATCTGTAGACTGTATAGGCGAGCCACGATAACCAAAAAAGCAAAACATATAAGGAAAAAGGGCAAATAAATATGAACTTTTTTATTCTGTTTGCTCAAAGATGTCTCCCCTTACTAACTCTTTAAGACGATTCCAAATCTTAATCCAAAAAGAAGGCGATTCTTCTTGCTCAGCATCAGATTCTTTTTTGATATATCTTACTGCTTTTGGCTCTATTAAGTTCAGTTCTTTTCGTGCATAATCCTCCAGTTCTCTCAAAGATAAATGAGAAGAAATCTTCCTTTTCAATGAACCATTTTCTTTCTCTATTGTCTCTATCCTGCTTTCCAATCTCTGGACAGTATAGCTGTTTCTAACTAAAGTTGTATTATGATATACTTCCATCCCTCCCCAGACAAAAGCAAAGATAACAATTGATAAGAGCCACCTCATTTATATCCTTTCTGCTACTCTTAACCTGGCTGAACGTGCTCTCGGATTTATCCTCACTTCTTTTTTTGAGGGCCTGATAACCTTTTTAGTCAGAATATTCAACTTTTCTTCTTTGGCTTCATTGAATTTTTGTTTTACTATTCTGTCTTCCAGAGAATGATAGCTAATCACGCAGACTCTCCCTTCTTTCTGCAGTAAATCAAAAGAATAACTCAAACTAACCGTTAGATTTTCCAACTCTTCATTCACTTTGATTCGCAAGGCTTGAAAAACCCTGGTGGCGAAATGAGTTCTTCTTCCCCTTCGAAATTTAGCCGGAACAGCCCTTCTCATTACCTCTAATAAGTTTGAAGTCGTCTTAATCGGATTCTGCCTTCTCTCTTCAACTACAAATTCTGCTATACGCCTTGCCCATCTCTCCTCTCCCAACTCAAAAAAAATGTCTTCCAGTTCTTTCTGGGAAAGTTCACCTACCAGATGGGCAGCTGTCAGGGCCTGGGAAGAATCCATCCTCATATCCAGTGGTGCAGTCCAGCGAAAACTAAACCCCCGCGTTTGACTATCCAGTTGGATTGAAGAAAGACCTAAATCATATATAATACCATTTACCAGATCGACATTCTCTTCTTTTAGAATCTGAGGAAGCTCTTTAAAATTTGCCTTGATGAGTGTGGTTTGTTCTTTGTACTCCTTTAGCTCTTGGCTGGCTATCTTAAGCGCTTCTTCATCTCTATCTATCCCTATAATTCTCACTTTCCCTCTCATCTCATCTAAAATAGCCCTACTATGCCCGCCTGCCCCTACAGTGCAGTCTAAATAAACACCTCCCTCTCTTATACTAAGCCACCACAGGATCTCCTTGAGCATTACTGCTCGATGAAAAGATTTCAAATCCCCACATCCATAATATCTTCTGATAGTTCTTCGAATATAGACCTTTGCTGCTTATAATATTTCTCCCACTTTTCTTCGCTCCAGATTTCTATCTTATTGAAAGCACCAATAATAACTATTTTCTCTTCAATTTGAGCAAAGTCTTTTAACCCTTGCGGTAAGGTAATTCTACCCTGGGTATCTGGTTGGACAGGATGAGCTCCTGAGAAGAGGAGTCTTACAAAAGCCCGGGAATTGGATTTGGTGGTGGATAGGTTTTTCAGTCGCTCTCCCAAACTCTGCCATTCCAAGCTAGGATAGAGAAATAAACTCTGCTCCAATCCCCGGGTAATTACAAATTCATCTTTATTCTCTTTTGTTTGCTGACGAAGAGAGGAAGGAATAATTAATCTATTCTTATCATCTATTGAGTGGTGATACTCTCCCATAAACATTGCTTGTATCCCCTCTCTCGCTACTAAGCGGACTATCTCCACTCAGCACCACTTTTTACCACTACACTCCATTATAGACCAAAAAAAACTTTTGTCAAGAGAGTGCCTAAAATCCAGAAAAATTGAAAGTTCCCCTGATTAAGATTTAGTAAGTATTCCGGAGGGAGACAAACAAAATTGACTCCCTCTTTCTTTTTTGCTGTATGATTAGCAGTTAAATATTGATATTACTTTAATGATAAAAGGAGGATAAGTCTTTATGAATATTAGCGATTTGCCTCAAGAGATTTCAATTCTAAGAGAAGAAAGATTGAAGGCAGAGAACAGGTTAATCGGGGCAAGGAAGATGCTTCCCTGTTCTTCAATCTTAAGGAAGGTTATCTGTGGTAATCCTAACTGGAATGCTGATAAAATAGGGATTTCAGGTTGGAGGATTTTGGTAAATGTCACACTTTTACACAGAAGACGACGTAATTTAGAATAAACCAGTCCTACCTCAAACTGTCCTCTTGGTGAGTTTCTCTCCTATGTAGCTAAACTCTAACCAAGATAAGTTTCAAAGAAGAAATGACATTTTGGTATAATATCCCAATCGTAGTTCACCTTGTATATTTATATATGTATATATGTTGAATTGACTATACTCATTTAGATACGACTTTTATGTTATTCCGTGGATTCCATGTTCCCTTAGCAACCTTGGGTATAAATTCTTCAAGTCCCTCGGGTGGAAATTTAAGTTTTATCTTCCCCTTAGGGGGATGAATGCTTTACGCTAAAGTGTCTTGTTTGTAATCAGGTCCACGAAATAGCAGTAAATATTAGATTGAAACTCATCTCACTTTTTAATTTTTTCTACCAGTCTGACTATATTTTGGCCTAATTTTCTAGCTTCAGCTAATTTAGCGGCTTGTTTAATGACTTCTCCTGGTTTAGCAGCAGTAGCACTCACATGCCAGCAATTTTGGATCATCGAATGATTAAGGCAAAAAACTCTAATAGATTGTGCAGCTAACTCCTGGCCATCAAATTCCCCACCTCCTACTGAAATTATTCCTGCAACTTTATATTTAAGTTTTCCAAATATAGATACTGTCCTATCCATGAAAGCTCTCATTAAGCCTGACATCCCTCCGAAATAAGTTGGTGTTCCTAAAATATACCCATCTACTCTTAGAAGCTCATCCAGAATCTTCCCCATATCATCCTTAATAGGACAAGGTTTGTCCCCAAAGTAGCATATGTCATTACACCCCTTACATAATTGTATGTTCTTCTTGCGCAAAAGAAGTAATCTTGTATGTACAGAAACTCCAGGAATATTTCTTGCACCCTCTAGAGCTTCTTTTACCAAAATCTCAGTATTGGAATTTTCTCTTGGGCTACCTACTATCCCTAAAATCGTCGTTGGCATTCCCTGCCCTCCATATAATATTCGCTAAAAAATTTGTTCTGAAAACCACCTCATCTATATTAGCTAAACTACTTTGGGGACAACTTACCCGTCCTTCTTAAGAATAAGGAATAAAGATTGCCACCTTGACTTGCACCATAGCATGAAATCATAGCTCGAAAAAAGTCCAAAAATGAATTTTTGCCATAAAATAGCCTAGTTTGCCGAATCTGGGTTTAATCCCCCGAAGAGCTCTTCATAGCCCAGCCACCTCTGGCCATCCGGTTTTAATAAGGTGATTATGAACACCGGCTATTCCTAAATTTTCAGGCTTAATTGCTTCTAGAAGGGTTTGGATTTTTTCATCTTCTTCTATCTTTCAGTCTAAATTTTATCCAGTTTGCCAGCAGTTCAATAGCGGTATTGCTCCATTGACTTCCATTCATAATAATATCAGCATACCATTTAGAGAGCTGAACAAACTCCTGATGACGAAAACGTACGGAATCCAAATAATAATCAGCTATCTCATCAAAACTTAAACCCCGTTTTCTCATATTACGTCTTAACCGACGGACAATTCTCTCATCGGCATCAGCGTCAACAAATACCTTGAGATCAAGTAATTTGCGCAAGTCATTGTCTTGAAGAACCAATAA
>WJOQ01000273.1 GCA_009618505.1 Clostridia bacterium
AGAGACCCTGTTAGATACTGCCAGGAATATCCTGGCTATGAAGGTAGATTGTTTTGTTCTTCGGCATTCTACTCCGGGAACTCCCCATCTTCTAGCTAAGAAACTACCTGTTTCTATAATAAATGCAGGCGATGGAGCACACGAACATCCTACCCAGGCTCTGTTGGATCTTTATACTATTAGAGAAAAAAAGGGAAAGATAGAAGGGCTGAAAATAGCTATAGTAGGGGATATCGCCCATTCGAGAGTGGCGCGTTCTAATATATGGGGTATGTGTAAGTTAGGAGCTAAGGTAAGGGTTTGCGGGCCCCCTACTCTTATTCCTCCCCTGATAGAAAAAATGGGAGTAGAGGTCTTCTATTCACTGGAAGATGCTCTGACAGGGGTAGATATAATAATGATGCTTAGAATACAGAAAGAACGCCAGAATAAAGGATTTCTCCCTTCTAATTCCGAGTATATAGATTTTTTTTCTCTCAATGAAGATAAATTGAACCTGGCCCAGCCAGATGTTTTAGTGATGCATCCTGGTCCAGTGAACCGAGGGATAGAGCTGCCAGCAAGAATAGCTGATGGAGAAAAAAGTATCATTTTAGATCAAGTGACCAATGGTGTAGCAGTGAGGATGGCTGTATTGTATCTACTCCTTGCTAAAAGATAGGAGAAGAAGATGCCCGAGGGGCTTTTAATCAAGGAAGGGAGGGTTTTAGACCCGGCCAGTAATCTGGATGAGATATGCGATGTGTTTATCAAGGAGGGCAAGGTAAGGAAGATAGCCAGAAATATTAATTTGTCTTATTCTGAATTGATTGATGCTTCGGATAAGATAGTTATTCCTGGACTTATTGACATGCATGTTCACCTCCGGGAGCCAGGCAGGGAGGATGAGGAGACTATCGAAAGTGGAAGTCGTGCTGCAGCCCGGGGGGGATTTACCACTGTCTGTTGTATGCCTAATACCGACCCACCCATTGATGATCCTTCTTTAGTGAAGTTCATATATGAGCAGGCAAAGAATAAGGGAGTAGTAGAGGTTCTTCCGGTGGCTACTATTACTAAGAACAGAGAAGGAGAGGAATTATCACCTATGGGAAGGTTGAAAGAGGCGGGAGCTATAGCTTTTTCCGATGATGGGAGCTGGGTGACTAATTCAGCTCTTATGAGGAGGGCCCTGGAGTATGTGAAAATGCTTAGTCTGCCTATTATTTCTCATTGTGAGGATAAAAGTTTATCTGCTGAGGGGGTAATGAATGAAGGATATTTTTCTACCGTTAATGGTTTAGCAGGAATTCCTAGAGAGGCTGAAGAAGTAGCTATCTTTCGCGATTTGGCCCTGGCTAGAATGACTGATTCGTCTCTTCACCTGGCTCATGTTTCCACGGCTAATTCAGTTAGACTAATCAGGAAGGCTAAGAACACGGGGATAAAGGTTACTGCTGAAGTCACTCCTCATCATCTGGCTATTAGTGATGAAGGAATAACAGATTTCAATACTAATACCAAGGTAAATCCGCCTTTTAGAGGTAAGGAAGATATAGAACTGTTAAAGGAATCTCTCAGGGATAACACTATTGATGTAATAGCTACTGATCACGCTCCTCACACTGTAGAGGAAAAAGAAAGAGACTATGAAGAGGCTCCTTTTGGTATCATTGGTTTAGAAACTGCTTTGAGTTTGGTGCTCAGAGAAGTGGTGGAAAAGAAGGTTCTATCTTTAATGCAGGCTATAGCCAAATTAACTGTGAATCCTGCTCGTATTCTAGGGATTGATAGAGGAGAGATAAGGGAGGGGGTTAAGGCAAACATAACTATATTTGATCCAGGTAAAAGTTGGCTGGTCGGAGAGGAAGAATTTCTCTCCCAGAGCAGTAATTCTCCCTTCTTAGGATGGAAGTTACCAGGGAAAGTAGAATGGACAATTATAGGAGGAAAAATAGTTTATAGGAGTGAAAAATGACAAAAAACGTACCGACCCGTGCAGAAGCTCTTGCTCTTCTAAAAGAATACAACAAGACGAATAGCTTGCTCAAACACGCCCTTTGTGTTGAGGGTGTTATGCGTTATATGGCTAGAAAGAGAGGGAAGGATGAAAACAAATGGGGAGTCATCGGGTTAGTGCATGATCTTGACTATGAGCGCTTTCCCGGTGAGCACTGCCATAAGACAGAGGAGATACTTAGTGCACACGACTGGCCAGAGGAATATGTAAGGGCCATTATTTCACACGGTTGGGGAGTTTGTACAGATGTTGAGCCAGTTAGTGAAATGGAGAAGGTTCTTTATGCTATTGATGAGCTTACCGGTCTTATTACAGCGGTGGCGTTAGTACGTCCATCAAAGAGTGTTATGGACCTGGAAGCAAAATCAGTAAAAAAGAAGTGGAAAGATAAGAGGTTCGCTGCCGGCGTAAATCGTCCTATAATTGAAAAAGGAGCTGAAATGCTCGCTGTTGAGCTAACCGAGCTCATTACCGATGTAATTATGGGTATGCGCGAAACCTCCCAAGGAAAGTAATGTTTGACACGCATGCTCATCTTGCTGATGGGCGATTCAATGAAGACCGGTCTCAGGTTATTGAAAGGGCTTTGAAGGCAAAGGTCAAGGAGATTCTCTGTGTTTGCTGCAATGCTAAGGAGCTCAGTGTTTTCTGGCAGGCTCTTAGTTCCTATCCATTTATCTGGCTAGCAGCAGGAATTCACCCTCACGATGCATCAAAATACAAAGAAATGAAGAAGATGCTCGTTCCGGCCTTAAAAACAGAAAGGTTCTGTGCTCTGGGAGAAATTGGTTTAGACTACCACTATATGAATTCACCTCGAGAAATTCAGAAGGAAGTTTTTAAAGCTCAACTCAAGTTTGCTCGAGAAAAAGACCTACCCGTTATTGTTCATACCCGGGAAGCAGCGGAGGATGCCTGGAAAATTCTTAAAGATGAAGCAATAAAGCAGGCAGTTATTCATTGTTTTTCCGGAGAGAAAAGAGAGTTAGAGAGATATCTTGAGTTAGGTTTTTATGTCTCATTCGCTGGAATGATAACTTTTCCCTCTGCCTCTAGTTTACGCAATCTGGTCTCGCTGGTTCCTTTAGATAAATTATTACTGGAAACGGACTGTCCCTATCTTGCCCCTCAGCCAGTTCGCGGAAGACGCAATGAGCCAGCTTTTGTGAAACATACTATGGAAGAGATAGCTCGTATTCGGCACATTCCTCCCGAAAAACTGGACGAAATCACCACTCAGAATGCCAGAATGTTGTTTAGAATCAGCTAGAAGGGACTCTTTTTCTAATCGTTCGGGCAGAAAAACCATAGTAGGCATATCAATAAATAGGGACAGCGACCAGTAAAAGTCTAACAAGTCGTTACAGCGGACGGCGGGGGATGGGCGGCTTTTCAAAGTTTTGTTCTGTTTGTAAAGTCTAGTGGCAATCATCCCCGCTGTTGAACTCAACCGTTAGACCAAGATAATCTATAGAAATGAAATAACAATATAATAAAATCGCCCTTGACTTACACAAGTATATGTGTTATATTTTGTGTAGAAGGAGGTGTAAAATGCCAACGAATTTGGCGTTAGATGACAAACTAATCATGCAAGCTCAAAAGGTTGGATATCATAAAACCAAAAAGGAAGCGGTAACAGCTGCCCTAAAAGAGTATGTCGCACACAAAAAACAGATGATGATTAAAAAATTATTTGGCACGATTGATTTTAATAATAATTATGACTACAAAAAAGTAAGAAATCGATGAGAGTATTAGTAGATACCTGTGTCTGGTCTCAAGTCCTACGACATAAAAATCCTAACCTAGAGCTAACAAAAAAAATGAAAGATCTTATCAATGACGGTAGAGTTTGTATTATAGGCCTCATAAGACAAGAACTCCTTTCAGGAATACCAGACATAAAACAATTCAATCAACTAAAAGAACTACTTTCCTCTTTCGAAGACATTCCTCTTAAAACAGAACATTTCCTAAAAGCAGCCGAATTCACAAACATATGCCGAAGTAAAGGGATTCAAGGCTCAACTATAGACTTCTTAATCTGCGCTGTGGCTCATTCAGAAAATCTTATGATTTTTACAACGGATAACGATTTTGAAAATTACAAAAAATACTTATCAATAAAATTAATAAAATAATACTCTAACAACTCCCTCCACCTGACCCTTCGTCACGGCTAACCGCTCTTCAGGGCAGATGAACTCAAATGTTATCTAAAATAAGAAAACTTGACAAATATGCATTGATGATGCATAATGATACATCTATTATTGCGTATATTGGGAGGCGTGGACCATGAGAACAACCTTGAACATTGAAGACAAACTGATTGATAAAGCTTCGAAGTTGACGGGTGTCAAAGAGAAGACCTCTCTGGTCAGACTTGGCTTGGAAGCTCTGATCAGTCGCGAAAGCAGCAGAAGGCTGGCGAAACTTGGGGGGACTGAGAAGAGGCTGAGAACAATACGTCGCAGAAGATCAGGGGGATAGATTGCATGGTTCTGGTTGATACTTCTGTATGGGTCTCTCACCTACGGGACAGTCATCCACGGATGGTATCGCTGTTAAATGACGGTGATGTTGTGTGTCACCCTTTTATCATTGGGGAACTCTCATGTGGGAATCTCACCAATAGGTCCGAGATATTGTCGTTGTTGCACTCATTGCCGATGGTGGATCAGGTTGAGCACGAGGAAGTACTGCAATTCGTGGAAATCAATGATTTGATGGGCAGGGGCCTCGGCTATGTTGATGTACATCTGCTTGCCTCGGCTGTTCTATTTGGGGCTTCGATCTGGACTCTTGACAGGAAACTTCGGGTAGTCTCCTCAGAGCTGGGTGTGTGTCACAGTCGATAAGGAAGACAACAAGGCGCTGCACCTGACCGTTATTCCGCTATGCTCAAAAGCGGCAGGTGAGCTTGGTCGTTAAGATGATAAGTATTACTACCGGGTAGATGGAGGGCTAGATGAACATACTGAAAAGAACCAACCGCTTTTATTACACAAGGCCAGACGGTTATTCTCAAATCAGGGTTTATCACAAAAAGGGGTCAGGAAAGAAGATGCCACGATATCTTTTGAAATGTGGTTGTTGCGATGAGAAGCTGGAGATATACTACGATGGCGAAGGACTTGAAATCAATGGTGTAAACGGTTCGACAGATGATTGGCGTGAGATTCTTCTTCCGCTATTGCAAATTGAGAAAAAAGGTGATAAACTTATCGCCAGATGAGATCAATTATACCAAAGGAGAAAAAATGTCAGTATTACCAGAAAAAGTGAGTAAGGCATGGAACGATCGTAAGGGGCCAGTTGTATTGACCACGGTGGATAAAAATGGAATTCCAAATGCTATTTATGCTACCTGTGTCAGCAAATTTAGTGAAGATACCATAGTAGTTGCGGATAACTATTTCAACAAGACAAAAAAGAATATTTTTGCAGGAAGCAAAGGCTCTCTTCTTTTCATTACTAATGGTGGTAAAGCGTTTCAAATTAAAGGCTCAATTGAATATCATAAGGACGGTAAGATTTTTGAAGATATGAAGAGTTGGAATCCAACGGGGCATCCAGGTCATGCTGCTGCAGCATTGAAAGTTGAAGAAGTTTATTCTGGTGCAGAGAAACTTTTGTAGGTATAATAAGATGCCTGTATTTATTAGCATTATAAAAATTGTCTAGAATGCGAAGATACAACCGCATAAAAACATAAAGGAAATTTAGAAGGAGGGGGAGTTGGCAAAGGATTACAAAATAGCGGTGATTCCGGGAGATGGAATAGGGCCAGAGGTAGTAAGAGAGGCACTTAAGATTTTGCAGATAGTGGCCGAGAAAGAAGAGTTTAAATATGAGACTATTGAGTATGATTTTGGAGGAGAGAGATACCTTAGAACGGGTGAGGCATTGCCCGGTTCTGCTCTGGAGGAATTGAAAGAAGTAGATGCTATTTATTTAGGAGCAATAGGGCATCCCGATGTTAAGACAGGTATTTTAGAGCAGGGAATTCTCTTGAAAATCCGTTTTGGGCTTGACCAGTATATAAATCTTCGTCCGGTGAAGCTTTATCCTGGCGTCTGGACACCTTTAAAGGATAAAGGTCCCAAAGAGATAGATTTTGTAGTAGTGAGAGAAAATACAGAGGGACTTTATCTAGGAATAGGCGGATTTGTTAAAAAGGGGACAGAGGATGAGATTGCTGTTCAGGAGATGGTAAACACGAGAAAGGGAGTAGAGAGGTGTATCAGATATGCTTTTGAATATACCAAAAAGAGAAACAAAGAAAGCAAACTTACTCTTTGTGATAAGGCAAATGTACTTGTCTTTGCTCATGATCTCTGGCAGAGGGTATTTGAAGAGGTAGGAAAGGAATATCCCTCCATAAAGAAAGACCATGCTTTTGTTGATGCTGTCTGTATGTGGATGGTAAAGAATCCGGAGTGGTTTGATGTGATAGTTACCTGCAATATGTTCGGTGACATAATTACTGATCTGGGAGCTATGATTCAGGGAGGGATGGGTATAGCAGCAGGAGGTAATATTAATCCAGAGGGCGTTTCTATGTTTGAGCCTATTCATGGCTCTGCCCCTAAGTATACAGGAAAGAATGTAATTAATCCTCTGGCGGCTATTGCAGCTATGGGAATGCTCCTGGAGTATTTGGGAGAAAAAAAGGGAGCAGATTTGGTGGATAAAACTATAGCCAGGACTCTTTCATCGGGCAAGATTAAGGATTTATCTACTCAAAGCGGCTTAAAAACGGATGAAATTGGTGATATGATAGTTAAATCTATAATATAAAAATAGGGACAGCGACCATTTATCCGATAGTAATGTACACACAAAAAGTAGTCTTTTGTCCTTTTAATAAATGGTCGCTGTCCCTATTTTTAAATTCTTCCGTAATGCTTTTCTACCATTTCTGGTATATCATCTTTTTCTATTTGAATGATTTTCATTTCCCTTTCTGCTGACAAGGAAGAGTCGGAGGCATGAGCTCCATTTTTTATAATATCAAGGCCAAAGTCTTTACGAACTGTTCCTGGAGCAGCCTCTTTAGGGTTGGTTTCTCCCAGAACCTTCCTGATTTTCGTAATAGCATTTTCTCCCTGATAGACCAAAGCTAAGCATTTTTCCCTAACTTCTTTCCTTTCTTCCTCCTCAAAAACTTCTCTGGGGTCTATCCCAGTCATGAATTTTATGATTTTGTTGAATTCGTGTTCTACCTTGTATACTTTAAGTTCTTCAGCGATTCCTTCCTCTATTCCACTGGGAAGTTCAAAATCGAGTGAGCCTTGCAAGGAAGACCTGATTTCTTTCAGGAGTTTTCCTTTCATCTTTTCTGCCAATCTCTCTTTTATGGGCGCATAAAACTCCTCTGCTTCTCTAACTCCCATATGGATTACCTTTGCTCCTGAAAGCTATCTGGCTTTATCAAAACCAGAGTCTTTTCTAATTTAACTTCAGGGGGATAGCTAATTATTTTCTCCAGGATTCCGCCATCAGTTTTAGAATATTTAGCCCATATTCTAAGTTCTTGTTCTATTCCCTCTTCATCCGAGCCAATAAGCACAGCTGGCTCAAAGTAGGCAATTCTTCCTTTTTTTTCGATGTAATCACCATAAGTGCCACGAATGGTCTCTCCAATGGAGATTTTGGTGATATGTCCCACTACTCTCTTTAGCTCTTCGATAACATTATCCCCCTCAAAAAAGAGGAGCATAACCCGGGGAGGAAAATCACTTTCTTCCCGGCGTAGATAATTGGTAAAAAGATAATTTTTAATCTCCTTAATAATCTTTATGTTTTTTTCCTCTTTTCCTCCCGAGGTCATTACAGCTTCAGCATATTCTTCTATTAATTCTCTGCTAGGGGCAAACATTCTTGCTGCCACAAGATTTAATCTTCCCCAGGAAAGGAGACGATTAATTACTCCGCCGGTGCGAGACTTGCGGATAGTATAGGGACTGATAAGGACATAAGCAAGCTCTTTGGTCATCTTCTTTTCTCCATTGGTAAAATAACATAAATTTGCTTTCTGTCAATAAGATACCTCAGGACAATTTTTTGACTCTTCTATTGTTTTTGATTAGAATCAAGGAAAGGTTTTTGCGTGAAATAAGAAGGCAATTGAAATGAGATTCGGATTTCATATATCCATTGGGGGAGGGTTTCATAGAGTGGCAGAGCGAGCTAAAAGGCTAGGATGCCAGACTATACAGATTTTTTCCCATAATCCCCGCCAATGGAAGAGCAGTTCATTCACCGAAGATGAAGTAAAAATGTTCAAAAGAGATATAGAAAAAGAGGAAATTCGTCCTATTTTTGTACATATGCCCTATCTTCCTAATCTTGCTTCTCCCGAAGAGAATCTTTACTCTAAGTCGGTTGAAAGCTTATGCCAGGATTTAATAAGAACGGGAATACTTGCTATCCCCTACCTCGTTATTCATCTTGGCAGTAAGGGGAGTTCTGATGAAGGTGAAGCTCTGGCTAGAATAAGTCGGGCTATAAATGAGGTATTTGTTCGAGTGAGAAATAGGGTTATTATTCTTCTGGAAAATACGGCTGGTCAGGGAACAGAAGTAGGATATACTTTTTCTCAGATCAAGGCTATAAGTGACCAGGTAGAAGATAAGAATCGCATTGGCGTTTGTCTGGATACAGCTCATGCTTTTGAAGCAGGATATGATCTATCCAGGGCAAAGGGGCTTGAGGGAACTATAGAGGATTTTGATAGATCAATTGATCTGGAAAAGCTCTATCTTATTCATCTTAATGATTCTAAAACTCCTCTTGGCTCTCACGTTGATAGACACTGGCATGTCGGAGAAGGGCATATTGGTCTGGACGGCTTCAGGAGAATAGTCAACCACCGCCAACTTTCCCATCTTCCTGCGATTATGGAGACGCCGCGCCAGGATGATGGGGATGATCTTAGGAATATGTCGGTTGTAAAAGGACTAATAGAATAAGAGACGTGAATCGCATCTAGTATCTTAAAAGTAAAAAAAACGTCTCAGTTCTATATACTCGATCCTGGATGCTCGATGCTCGTAAAAGAAGAAAGACTAAAGACAAAAGGCGAGGGTGGGGTCGAAGCGAGTATCTAGTATCGAGCATCGAGATATGAGATACAAACAACAATATACGGGAATAGGAGCAATGGAAAATAATTCTTTTCCAATAGGAAAACTAGATCCTAGATTTCTAGAAGAATTATTTTCCTCTCTTTCTCATGACAAAAGAGTCATTGTTGGTCCGGGCATTGGCAGAGATGCAGCAGTTATAGATTTTGGAAAAACCTGCCTGGTGGTAAAGACCGACCCTATAACTTTCACTTCTTGCAATCTTGGCTGGTATTCCGTGAATATTAATGCTAATGATATAGCTTGCCTGGGAGCCGCTCCCCGTTGGTTTTTAGCTACTTTGCTCCTTCCTCAAAAAGGAACCTCTGAAGCTTTAGTGAAGAAGATTTTTGAAGAGGTCAATTCTGCCTGCCAAACATTGGGAATCTCGCTAATAGGGGGACATACAGAAGTTACCTTCAGAGTAGATCAGCCGCTGATGGTGGGACAGATGATAGGAGAGGTTTCACGGGAAAGATTAGTTGATGGTTCAAGGGTCAAAGTCGGGAATGCTGTGCTTCTCACTAAAGGAATTGCCATAGAAGGAACACACGTTATCTATCAGGAAAAAAGCGAGAAACTAAAAGAGCAATTTTCTGATGAGATGCTGAGTAGAATGAAGAACTTGATTTATTCTCCCGGCATAAGTGTAGTTAAGGAGGCTCTTTTGGCCAGTAAGACGGGTAAGGTTCATTTGATGCACGATCCTACAGAAGGAGGATTAAAGACGGGATTATGGGAGATGGCTTATGCCTCAGGTGTAGGAATGAAGATAGGGAAGAAAAAGATTCCTATCTTAGAGGAAACAGAGGCAGTCTGCAAATTCTATGGGTTAGATCCTCTGGGACTCCTTGCTTCAGGAGCCTTGCTTTTGATTACGGATGCACGGCAGGCGGAAAAACTTTGCCAAATTTATGAAAAAGAAGGAATAGCGTGCAGTGTAATTGGTGAGGTTGTTTCCCGGGAGAAGGGAGTTAAGATAGTAGAAGGGAAAGAAGAGATGAGTCTTTCTCAGTCCAATCAGGATGAACTCAATAAAGTTTTGTAAGGGGCAGAAAAGGAGGTATCAGATGGGCAAGATTGGCATAGTTTATTATTCTCGTGGTGGGAAAACTGAGAAAATGGCAAAGTTCGTTTATCGGGGAGTGGAAATGGAGGAAGTAGAAGCTGAACTTAAAAAGGTAGAAGAAACCTCTTTAGAAGATCTTCTCTCATGGGATGGAACAATTGTAGGTTCACCTACCTATTACGGATTAGTCGCTGCTCCCATTAAGGATTTTTTTGATCGCTCAGTAAAGTATCACGGGAAACTGGAAGGGAAAGTAGGAGGAGCTTTTTCCTCTGCGGCTAATATTGGAGGGGGAAATGAAACTACGATAATTTCTATTTTGCAAATGATGCTAATTCACGGAATGATAGTGAAGGGCACCTCTAAAGGGGATCATTATGGGCCGGTAAGTATTGGGTCACCGGATGAGCGAGTAAAAAGTCAATGTGAAGCCTTGGGAAGAAGAGTGGCTAGATTAGTTAAGAAGTTAAGTAAGAAGGAGAGATAAAAGAGTGCTAATTATTCCGGCAATTGACTTAAGGGGAGGTAGATGTGTCAGGCTTTGGCAGGGGGAAGAGGATAAGGAGACGGTCTATTCAGAAGACCCTCTGGCTACAGCTAAGATGTGGGTTAAAAAAGGAGCTCAGAGACTCCATATAGTGGATTTGGATGGTGCCTTTAGGGGAAAATCGGTTCATCTAGAGATAGTAGAAAAAATAGCTAGAGAAGTGGATGTACCTATAGAGCTTGGCGGAGGAATTAGAGAAAAGGCTATTTTGGATGATGTTTTTAGTAAAGGAGTTGATTATGCTATTTTGGGAACCCGTGCTCTTTCTTTTGATTTCGTAAGGGATGCCTGTCTAAAATTTAGAGATAAAATTATTATCTCTATAGATATGAGGCAAGACAAAGTTCTGGCAGGAGGATGGAAAAAGGAATCCTCTCTTAAAGCTGAAGAGTTGGTGAAGGGTCTGGTGGGGTTAGGAGTTAAGACTATAATTTTCACTGATATTACGCGAGATGGTACTTTGAGGGGAGTAAATATTAAGCTCATTCAGGAATTTTTGAAAATAGCGAACATAAAAGTAATTATTGCTGGTGGTGTTGCCTCTTTGGCAGATATCAGCAAATTAGCAGAACTAGGCGGAAGAACGCCGGCCGGAGTAATTATCGGCAAGGCTTTATACGATGGAAGGGTCAAATTAGAAGAGGCTCTAGCTATAGGAGGACAATAGTCATGGATTTATTAGAGAGAGTCAGTTTCAATAAGGAAGGTCTGCTTCCGGTTATTGTCCAGGATATAAATAGAGGTGAGGTTCTTATGATGGCCTGGATGAATAAAGAAGCTCTAAAGAAGACTATCACTTCTGGAAAAACTTATTTCTGGAGCAGGTCACGCAAGAAGCTCTGGCTTAAGGGAGAAAGTTCCGGGCACTATCAACTGGTGCGGGAGGTCTGGATAGATTGTGATGAGGATACTTTGCTTATCAAAGTAGAGCAGATAAAAGCCGCCTGTCATAAAGGGTATAAATCTTGCTTTTTTCGCAAAATAAACAAAGAAGGAAAAATAGAGTTGATAGGGGAGAAGGTATTTGAACCAGGGAAAGTGTATAAATAATATCTCTTTCTTGAAAGATAAGCTCATAGCGGGGGGAAAAATATCAGGTAAATTAATTTTGCTTTTTTCCTCCTTATTTCTGAGCATTTGCTTAACTTCACCAGCCTGGTCTTCTCCCCTTATCCAGGTAAAAATTGTAGAGCAAGAAGAGAGCATAGGCATTGGCGCTACCGGACCATATCAAATAGAGGATAGCCAGGGAAGAATTGACTCTTTTCCATTTTCTCTTTCTTTACAGGTAATGCAAGCTACATCCAGCGGAATAAAGGTTGACGGTGTTGCCTGGGGAAAACAAATATCTGTGAAGCCACGAGGGAGCGACTCTCTGGTTTTAGTTGGGACACTAAGAGGCAAGAGAAGATACAGAGGGAGTATCACCGTTGAACAAGAGGAGAATTATCTCAGAGTCATTAATCAACTGCCTTTAGAGGAATATCTTTATGGAGTAATCAAGTGGGAAATTTCGCCTGACTGGTTTGTGGATGCCTTATATGCTCAGGCTATTGCTGCCCGGACCTTTGCTTTAAAAAAAATAGAAGAACCATCATATCAAGAGCAACTTCATCACCTATCTGCCACGGTAAATGATCAGGTCTATGGAGGATTTGAGTCAGAAGACCCTCGTATACAAGAAGCAGTGGATATGACTCGGGGAAAAGTAATTATTTATCAAGGGAATTTGATAAGCGCTTTTTACCATAGCTGCTGTGGTGGTCATACTGTTTCCAGCAAGGATGTCTGGGGAGGAGAGGATTTTCCCTATTTAAGAGTAGGACCGGACAGATTCTGTGAGAAAAGTCCTCACTATCATTGGGAATGGGAAATTAAGAGGAGTGAGTTGAGAAGGATTTTGTTTGAGCAAGGTTTTCCTAGCGGTATAATATACTGTTTGCGAATTGTCAGCCGTGCTCAAAATCTTAGTTTTACAGAGGGAGGCAGAGTAACAGGACTTTTATGGGAGCATCAAAGGGGAAAGTCACCGAGCCAACCAATGACCGGAAAAGAGTTCCGTGAATTGATAAATAAGTGGTTCGGCACAGACAAATTGAGAAGCGCCTTATTCGATGAGGTAAAGCTTTATTCGAAAGAAGGAATCAGTTATTTTCTCTTCCAAGGAAGGGGTTCAGGTCATGGTGTGGGGATGTGCCAGTGGGGAGCAAAGGGAATGGCTGAACAGGGCTATAGTTTTGAGGAGATTCTGCAGTTCTATTATCCCGAAACCAGGATAGAAAAGCGTTATTAGTGAATGGTGAATGGTCAAAAAGAAAAAGAAGTTTAAGTTCTGGATACTCGATTCTCGATACTTGATGCTCGAAAAGACAAAAGAGAAAACTAAAGACGAGTATCGAGTATCTAGCATCGAAATACGATTCACCAGTTACAGCGACGGAAGAAATTGTCCTTCGGTATTGCTTGACTTCTCTAAGACAGAGAGTATGATAGAAAGGAATTTACTAAAACGAGAATCTAGTATCGAGACTGGTTTAGAGCCTTCAATGAACAACGAAGAATGAACTATGCACCCTGAGAGAGAGAAAAGATTTGCCTTTAGAAAAGAGAGTTATTCTGGTAGTGGTAGATGGGTTAGGAGACCGGGTAGTAAGGAAGGGTAAAACCGCTCTGGGATTAGCAGACAAGCCTGTCCTTGATGAATTAGCCTGTGCGGGCTCTACTGGTCTGATGAGTACTTTGGGACGGGGTGTTATCCCGGGGAGTGATACAGCACATCTGGCTATTTTTGGATATGACCCGCAGCTTTATTATAGAGGAAGGGGTCCTTTCGAAGCTTTAGGGGTTGGAGTGGAACTGAAGCAGGGTGATGTTGCCTTCCGGTGTAATTTTGCTACTGTGGATAGCGATTTTCGAGTAATAGATAGAAGAGCTGGTCGCCTGAAGGATGAAGGAGCCGAACTGGCTAAATCCCTTCAGGGGATGAGCGTAGAAGGAGTAGAGGCGATATTTCTCTCTTCCACTGAGCACAGGGCGACTCTGATTCTGAGGGGAGATGGGCTTTCTCCTGCTGTCTCCGATACTGATTCCCATTCAATAGAACCTGCCATAGTTTTAGAATCTAAACCGGTAGAGGATACCAGGGAGGCTAAAAAGACAGCCCGAATATTAAATGAAGTGGTGAAGAGAAGCAAGGCTATTCTTTCTTCTCATCCCTTGAACAAGCAGCGGGAGAGAGAGGGTAAGTTGGTCGCTAACATAATTCTTACCCGGGGTGCAGGAGTTTATGAAAAGGTAGAATCTCTAAAGGATAGATACGGATTTAGCTCTTGTTGTATTGCTGGGTCGGCTTTGTATAAAGGAGTGGCAAAATATGTAGGCATGGAGATTCTTGAGGTCAAAGGAGCTACAGGCAGACTGGATACAGATATAGAAGCTAAAGCCAAAGCAGCCATCCAGGCTTTGGAAAAATTCGATTTAGTCTTTGTTCATGTAAAGGGAACGGATAATGCTAGCCATGATGGAAACCTGGAAGAAAAACTTTTTATGATAAAAAAAGTAAATAGACTGGCAGAGATTCTAAAAGAGGAGGATGTCTATCTTGTTATTACCGCTGACCATAGCACTCCTATTTCTATTAAGAGGCACAGTAGCGATCCTGTGCCGGTGCTCATTTATGGAGGAAGCGTAAGGAAAGATAAGGTTCAGTTTTTTGATGAGATTTCTGTGTCTTCCGGGTGCCTGGGACATCTTACGGGCGTTGAACTAAATAGAACAATAGTAGACCTTATGGGTTATGGTCATATGGTTGGGTCTTAAGGAAGGTGAATCGTATCTAGTGTCGAGCATCAAGATATGAGAATATCGATACGGACGAATTATTTTGAGGCACTCTTGAGGGGGTGAGAAAATGGTAGAAGTTAAGGTAGTGAAAGTGGCTATAGATGTGAATACAAAGATGCCGGTTATTGTTTTGAAGGAAAAAAGAGGAGAAAAAACCCTTCCCATATGGGTTGGTTTATTTGAGGCTCAGGCTATTGCCCTGGCACTGGAGAATGTAAAGCCACCCCGACCTCTGACACACGATCTAGCAAAGTTGTTAATTGAGAAGCTACATGGTGAAGTAGATAAGGTAGTCATTAGCGACCTTGTAAATAATACATTTTATGCTCGTATTATTATGCGAAGAAACGGAGAGAATTTAGAGGTTGATTCCCGCCCCAGCGATGCTATCGCTTTAGCTCTCAGGCTCAAGGTACCTATATTTATAGATGAAGCAGTGCTAGATAAAGTAGCTGTGGGCAGTAAACCTGTTGAGACGAAGCCTATTGGTGATGAAGAGGTTGAAGATTTTAAGAAAAGGTTGAGAGATTTAAAACCAGAGGATTTCGAGACTTCTTAGCCATTCTGTTCTAGCTGGAAAGGAGAATGAAATTGACCCGGATGATGAAGGCAGGAATATTACATAAAGCAGGTAATATTCGTTGCGAATCAATCCCTGTCCCTGAAATAAATTCCGGGGAGGTACTGGTTGCCATTAAAGCAGTGGGAATATGTGGCTCAGACGTACTTCGTTTTTCAAGAGGAGTCTCGCCTTATAACTTCAGGGTCTTAGGGCATGAATGTGCCGGTGAGGTGATTGAGGTAGGAAGAAATGTTACTTCCGTGAAAGTGAAAGATAGGGTGGCTATTATGCCGGTAATATCCTGTGGAAAATGTGACTTTTGTCGTTCAGGAGAGTATTCGCTTTGTGATAATTTTATTAGAATGGGCACCCGAATAGATGGTTGTTTTGCCGAATATGTAAAAGTTTCCCCTGAAAATTTCCTCAAATTACCTGACAATGTTGATTATGAGTCAGCCTCTATTCTAGAGCCTTCAGCCATAGCTCTACATAGCATTAAGCGAGCAGGGATTTTGCCTGGAGACGTAGTGGCCGTGCTTGGTTGTGGCCCTATTGGATTACTAATTGCTCAGTGGGTGAAGATTCTGGGAGCAAGAAGGGTTTTTGCTATAGACGTTGCTGAGGAAAAACTTGAGATTGCCAGAAAAATGGGAATGACTGACTGTATTAATGCTAAAAATGAGGATGCGGTAGAGTTAGTGATGAGAGAAACTAGAAGTCGAGGGGTTGATTTAGTGTTCGATAGCGCCGGCTCAAAAATAACTTTCGAGCAGTCCATGAGAATGGCCCGAAAACTTGGCAAGGTAGTGATTGTAGGTTTGGTGGAGGAAGATGTCACTCTCCCCCGGGAAACAGTATTAGCTATTCTTCGTCATGAGTTAACCATTTATGGCGTCTATGATACAGATACAAAACCTATTCCTCTTAATAGCTGGCAGACCTCTCTTTATTTTATTGAGGCTCACCGCCTGGATGTGAAGTCTCTAATTACTCACCGTTTCAAGATTGAAGATATAGCCACAGTATTCAAAAAAATAGCTGGACAAAGAGAAAAATTCAATAAGGTAATTTTTGTCTTTTGAGCATCAGGCCCAAGGTTTTGATATCACGCTAGCTCCTTCTTTCCTGATAAGAAAAACCATATTTCTTTGCCTCTTTTAAAAAATCAAAAGCTCTATCCTTAGAGATTAAAACAACTATATCTATATCCTGGGTAGCGCGAGGCTCGCCCCATAAAGCCACTGCTATTCCCCCGATTAACATATAGGAGATCTTTTGTTTTTCTAAAAGCAACTTGAGTTTTTTCAAAGCAACAAGCAAGTTTTCTGAAAAAGAATAAGGGTTCATTTTCTAAATTGTCGAATCATAGCTGCATAGGCACTAAGTTTTTCTTGGCGTTTCTCTTCCAGGATTTTCTTTGCTTTCATTAAAGTGTCCTTCTGACTTATATTCTTCTTGTCTTTTAGACCATCCAGAAAAACCTGACAATAAAAATCGCTAAGCACAAGGAAGTTTTTAAAGCTTTGCTGCGGGCTTTGATGGCGAAGAAGTCTTATTTTTTCTTCCATTTCCTTTTGTTTAGCCCATTTTAGATTATCCGTTAATTTTTTAACCATAAGTTTCTTTTTTGATTGGATAAGATTCTCTAATATATTCTTTTTCATCGAAAACCTTCTTTTATTTCATCATCTCGATGGGTTTATTCAGGGTTACTCTGTCTGTCCAGCTTTACTATAACAGATGCGGTAATCTTGTCAAAAACTAAGAAATTTTTTGGAGTCGAAAAAAGTTGACAGAATTTTATTTTTGCTATAATACAAACAATAGTTACCTTAAATGGAGGTCTAACCACTTCCTTTTATCTAAATCCCTACGATGTAGGAGCAAAGCTATCCTCCCTTTTTAAAGGAGAATGTTATTACATTCATGCTCCTGCTATTACTACTTCAGAGGAACTGTGTAGGTCCTTTAGGTCTGACCTGACCGTAAAACAGGCTCTCCAGATGGCAAAATTGGCCAATTATTCCCTGGTAGGTGTAGGGGAGATGAGTGCCGAGACCACTTTAATTAGTACGGGGTATATTAGCTTGGCTGATGTAGGAATATTGCATCGAAAAGGAGCTGTAGGCAATATTGTAGGTCAGTTTTTTGATATAGAGGGAAACATAATAGACTGTGATCTACATAAAAGGATTGTTGCCTTCCCGATTGAAGAACTCAGGCAGATGAAAAATGTCATTGGAGTGGCTGGTGGAAAAGACAAGACAGAGGCTATCCTTGGTGCCCTTCACGGTAAGTTCATAAAAGTTCTCATTACTGATGAAGAAACAGCAACCTCAATCATAAATCTGGAGAAGAATAGAATAATAAATAAAGGGAGCTCCAGGAGATTAGAATGAATGCAAGAGAGAGAGTAAAAAGAGCTCTAACCTTCAGTTATCCTGACAGAGTACCACGGGATTTATGGACGCTTCCCCTGGCTCTGAATGAATATCAAAAAGAAGTAGATGTTATTCTTAAAAGGTTTCCTATAGATATAGAGAGAGCAGAGTATAGTCCACCATTGGAGAACTATACCAAAGGAGACCCTTATGAGGTAGGAGT
>WJOQ01000025.1 GCA_009618505.1 Clostridia bacterium
TCAGGGGTAGATTTATACCAGACCCTAAGGGAGGAATACGAGGTCACAGGACTGGATAGAAGAGATTTTCCCTGTTCACCCTCCCCTTCTGTAAATAAAATAGACATAACTGACTTAGAAGCAGTAAAAGAGCTCTTTTCCCGGTTGACTCCCCATTTTGTTATTCACGCTGCTGCCTATACTGATGTAGATGGCTGTGAAAAAGATGCAGATAAGGCTTATAAAGTCAATGCTCTGGGGACGCGCAATATAGCTCTTGCTTGCCAGAAGTTAGATATTCCCCTTTTGTACATAAGCACCGACTTTGTATTCAAGGGAGACAAGGAAATTCCCTATGATGAGTTTGATGAGCCCGCTCCAATGAATATTTATGGGAAATCGAAGCTGGCAGGGGAAAATTACATTGAGTCTTTTCTCTCAAGGTATTTTATTGTGAGGAGCTCCTGGCTTTATGGGCGTTGGGGAAAAAACTTTGTGGCTACTATTCTTAAGTTAGCCCGAGAGAGGTCTATCCTTGAAGTGGTAGATGACCAGGTGGGTTCACCTACCTATACTAAAGACCTCTCTCAGCAAATAAAAAGACTAGTGGCAACTGAACTCTACGGGACCTATCATATTACTAATTCGGGAAGATGTTCCTGGTATGAGTTTACCCAGGAGATACTCAAACTTGCCGGAATAAAAGGGGTAAAGGTGACACCCATAACTTCTGAGGAACTGGCTCGTCCTGCTCCCAGACCTAAATTTTCTGTTCTGGAAAACTATTGTTTAAGGTTAAGCCTGGGGAATGGTATGAGAGAGTGGAACGAAGCTCTCAAAGACTTTCTTACCAATGATTTTTCCAGCCAGGGTGGTGTGTCAGAGCCTGAATAATGGATACTCGATTCTCGATGCTAGATGCTCGTAAAACAAGAAGAACCAAAAAAGAGGAATGAAACCCAAAACGAGTATCGAGGATCAAGTATCGAGCAACGAGAATAGGAGGTAGCGGGAGAATGATTGAACGGGTAAAACTAAAGGAATTGAAAGTGATTCCTGATGAGCGGGGTCGTTTGATGGAGATATTAAGAGCTGACGATGAGCTCTTTAAGAAATTTGGTCAGGTGTATATGACTACTGCCTATCCGGGGGTGGTAAAAGCCTGGCATTGTCATAAGAAGCAGGATGATAATATGGCTGTAGTTAGAGGAATGATGAAGATAGTTCTATATGATGGGCGAAAGAATTCTTCTACATATGGCGAAGTGAACGAATTCTTCCTGGGAGAACATAAACCCGGTCTTCTGCAGATTCCCAAGATGGTCTATCATGGCTTTAAATGTATAGGAGAGGAAGAGGCTGTAGTGATAAACATTCCCACAGAAACATATAATTACCAAGAACCTGATGAGTATCGCCTGGATCCCTATAAGAATGACATTCCCTATGATTGGAAATTAAAGGAGGGATAAGAGAGGAGATGATTATGGAAGAACAAGAAGTAAGTTTGAGGGATTATATAAGAGTAATTAAAAAACGAAAGAAAACAATTTTATTACTATTTTTTATAGCTGTGATAAGCAGTGCAGTAGTTAGCTTTTTCCTACCCCCTGTTTATGAAGCGACGTTAGCTATAAAAATCGGGAATATCATAGATATAGACACTCTGGAAAAGGAACCTATCGAAAGTCCCATTGCTGCTTCTCAATTTCTTAAAGGGCCTCAAATTCTAATAGGGGCAATAAGAGATTTAAAACTACCTTACACTGTCAAGGAATTTGGTGAGAAAGTCTCAATAGAGCCGATAAGGGAAACAGAGAATTTAGTCCAG
>WJOQ01000167.1 GCA_009618505.1 Clostridia bacterium
GCAAAGATGACCTAGGAGCAACTTATCGCTTCACTGATGCTAATCCTACTATCCCTGAATTGCTGATGGGTGCTCGAAAGGAAGACAAAGAACAGATTGAAAATAGAATAAGACAAATATTTAAGGACTTTTCTCTCTGGACTCCTCCCGGTTCTAAACAAAAAATAGATTTGAGCAGTAATGAGGACTGCCTGAGAAGAGTAATCGGCTTTTACCAGAGAATGATTGGAGGGGAAAAAGCCCTTGATATACTAAGAAAATAAACATCGGTAAAGGAACAGCCAGAAAATTGGTGTTTACTTTTAGGGGCTCAGGCAAGAATAGACCACAACGAGAGGAATAAAGACGCCTATTTTCCAATTCCTGGAGCATCAGGGTTTGTTCCTGGACCAAAGTGTTTCAAAATAACCAGATTCTCATAGCCTTTATTGATAATTCTTACTCCCCTTCTGGCCGCCTCATCAGAAACAAAGAGCTCATCATGGGTAAGGTCGTTATATCTAATGAGAGCAGGAGATTCTACCGACATTTTACCCACACTTCCGTGTCCCTGTATCACAACCAGTCCATAAGCACCATTATCTTTTATGGTTACACTTCTACCCGGAAATACGGTTAACTCTTTAGCGCTAAATATATCGCCTGCGCCATAAGTGATCCACATTTCCTGATATCCTTCCTCTTTTGTATTACCTGTCGGTAGCGGCTTAAGATAATGATTCTTTTTGAAATGCTCATCAAGATTAGCTGGCCAGTCAATGAGCTCAACAATAAAATCAAGGTCATAATGCTTATCCTCTGGTAGGTCATGCACCAGTAAATCCCAGGGGACGGGCCTGTTCTCAACCATTGATTGAAACATAGCAAAGACATCACTCGGGCCCTGGATTTCATAAGTAACTAAAGAACCGGGAGCATGCAGAATGCAGGGGGGAACTGACCAGCCCGTTCCTGGCTCCAGCTTATAGGCTTGCGCATAGTTTAAGATGCCATTATCACCTTCATTCCAGCGTTCCAAACATCTCTTAACATCGTTTTTTGTCGTTCCTGGAGCAAGACCAAAATAGGTATAAGGAAAGTTGTTTTGCACAAAATTGAGCTGCCTAGGGAAGTAATAAGCTTCCGGTTTTCCTTTTCTACCCACTAGTTTTGCCTGCTCGTCATTTTGATGAAGGTGATGAGGAATGGGGCCTAAATTGTCAAAAAACTTGGTTAATACTTTCCAGCCTCCAAATTTTTCCATAGTCTTCTTTCCCAGGATAAGGTCACTCTCTAGCTCGATAGCTTCCTTGAGTAAAATCACCTTTTTACCGTCTATGACAATATAGCTTAAACCCTCATCTTCAGACGTTCCTGGCCCATTGTCTGCATTAGTGGTAGAGGCAAGCCATCTCTCGTCAATACCTCCTCTATCAATACCAAGAGCATAAATATCCCTTGTATCCAGCTTTAATCGCCTACCCGGGACTAAAAATGACCTGGGGACCCAGGCTGGAGCCAGACGTAAAATTCCTTGATTTTTTTGTAATGTCTCTCTTAGTAACTTTCTCTTTTCCAAACCTGTCATTTTTCTACCTTTCACCCTAAGTTGCCTTAAGGGCTAATCTCATTCATTGCATTCATCCACGCTACATCAGGATGAAAAGAAGCTACTTTCTTAAGCTTCTGGTGATTCTTAGTATCTTCCGAATTATACACTTTTATCCCATCAAAGTCAAAGGCATAGCCAACACTATCCTTGGTGTGTTCAGGGTGCACAGCACTTATCTTCATAACATCAACTACTAACGAGAGTTAGCCAGAATTTTCG
>WJOQ01000027.1 GCA_009618505.1 Clostridia bacterium
GCTCGTAAAAGAAGAAAGACTAAAGACAAAAGGCGAGGGTGGGGTCGAAACGAGTATCTAGTATCGAGCATCGAGATATGAGATACGAGCAACGAGATACGAAGATTGTCCTGGAGTATTTTTATTCATCAGAAGGAGTGTCGTTTCCCTTTTTCTCTTCAACCAGAGGAACTCTATCTATTTCATTCTGAGTTTCCTCTTCCGAAATTTGTGAGGAAAACTGCTTCTTTAGTCTCTGTAGAAAATCAACTCTTCGAGCAACTACTTCTGTAACCCATTTTCTTATTCCATCTTTATCTTCATAGTTGCGCACCTGGAGTCTTCCCTCTACAGCTACCTGACTTCCCTTCATTAGATATTCTGAACAGGTTTCGGCTCTTTTCCGCCACACCACAATAGGCACAAAATCTGCTTCTCGTTCGCCCTGTCGGTTAACAAATGTACGATTGACAGCTATGGTAAAGCTAGTTACGGGTGTTCCATCGGGAGTATAGCGAAGCTCAGGATCTCGGGCGAGATTCCCTATCAGGACTACCTGATTCAATCCGCTCATCCTTTTTCCCTCCTTTGTCTTTGTTTTTTAGGTGTATTTCTTGTCTTGTCAGCATTGCTCTTATAATATCTCTCTTTTTGATGAGGAATTGGTGAATTCCATCAACTTTAGAAGCATCTACTTCAAAAATTATAGATACAAAGAATCCCTTATTTGTTTTGTCTACCTCGAAAGCAAACTTCTGTATCCCACTCTCCACATTTTCTATTTTTCCATTTTGGCTGACAACAAAATCCTGCACCTCTTTCACAGTTGAGTTTTTTTCTTCTTCCTCTAATTCTGGTCTCAGAGCAAATGTTGCTCTATACAAGGACATTTCAGAAGACCCCCTTTTCTTTTTGAGATATTTTAAAAGCTATCTACTAAACCTAAAATGGATTATATCTCCATCTTCCACTAGATAATCTCTCCCTTCTATTCTTACTTTTCCTTTTTCTCTTGCTTGTTTTATAGATCCTGCTTCTAAAAGTTCAGATACTGGTATTATGTCGCTTTTAATATATCCTTTTTCCATATCTGAATGAACTTTACCTGCTGATTGAGAAGCAGTAATTCCCCTTTCTACAGGCCAGGCTTTCGCCTCTTTTCCTCCACTAACTGTAAAAAAGGTTATTAGATTAAGCTTTCTATAAACTTCCTTTATTAATCTATCTATCCCTGTCTCTCTTATCTTTAACTCCTCAAGAAACTCGATTCTTTCTTCTTGAGAAATATCCTCTAGCTCTAATTCCAACTGAGCGCATATCTCTATTATCTCCATCCTCTCTGTCGAGGCATACTCTCTTAGTCTTTGCAGCAAAGGAGAAGGAGATGTTAAATCACTCTCATCCATGTTAGCTATGTAAAGAAGAGGCTTAAAACTTAAAAAACCCTCTTTGACTAACTCGTACCCCTCTTTTTCTGTAAAAGGAACATTTCTTAGAGAATTTCCTTTCTCAAGTTCAGCTTTAACCTTTTCTAAAATATCTAATCTTTCCTTATCTTTGGTGGATTTCGATGTTCCTGACTGAACTGCCTTTGCCAACTTTCGGCCTACTATTTCCAGGTCTGCCAGAAGTAACTCCAGATCTATTATCTGAATATCCCTTATCGGATCTATATTCCCCTCACAATGAGCTATTTCTTCTCCCTGAAAACATCTCACTACTTCAGCAAGAACATCTATACTCCTTATTCTGGATAAAAACTCATTCCCCAGACCTTCACCTTGATGAGCCCCTTTTACTAGGCCGGCTACATCTACAAATTGCACAA
>WJOQ01000041.1 GCA_009618505.1 Clostridia bacterium
AGAAGTAGATTATATGATAGGTATATTGCCGGGAATTATCGAGAAATTAAGAGCCCTCTCCCCTTTTAAAGGGAATTGGGAAGGACTAAATTAGTCGTTAGTGAATAGTGAATAGTATTTAGTAAAGAGAAAAAAATATGAATAGCATGGAGCGTATAGCGTTTAGCGGATAGGATGAGTTTCGGGTTACAGGTTGCGAGTTGCAACTTTCCTATTTTCTGTCATTGCGAGGAGCGAAGCGACGAAGCAATCTCAGGGGATTGCCATGCCTGCCTGCGACAGGCTCGCGATGACAACAACTTCGAACGATAAACAAGTTTGTTTTTATCAATGAACTATGAACAACGAACCATGAACTCATTAAGGAGATTTGAAAAATGAAAACCTATGTTCCAAAGAAAACAGAGATAAAAAAGAATTGGTATTTGGTAGATGCAGAGGGAAAAATCCTGGGTAGATTAGCCAGCAAGATTGCCCAAATATTATCTGGAAAAAATAAACCGATTTACACTCCTTTTCTGGATACAGGCGATTTTGTAGTAGTCATAAATGCAAAAAAGGTGAAGGTCACCGGAAACAAAGAGGAAAAGAAGATATACTATCATTATTCCGGTTATCCGGGAGGAATGAAAGAAATAGTATATGAAAAATTACTAAAAAAAAGGCCCGCTTTAATTATCCAGAAAGCAGTAAGGGGAATGTTACCAAAAAACAAATTAAGAAGCAAAATGCTTAAGAAACTTAAGATTTATGCCGGCCCGGAACATCGCCATCAAGCTCAAAATCCTGAGAAAATAGAATTATGAGGTGGTAATGATGGAAATATCATTGAGAGAAAGAATAAGAGAGGCAGGAAAATTCATTCAAAGTAAAACGAGAACTAAGCCTCGAATAGGAATAATTCTGGGTACTGGCTTGGGGGATTTGACTAAAGAGATAGAAATTGAGAGTAAAATTTCCTATCAGAATATTCCTTATTTCGCTGTTTCTACTACTCCCGGACATGAGGGAAGCCTAATCCTGGGCAGGCTTGTTGGCAAAATGATCATGGCAATGCAGGGGAGATTTCATTTTTACGAAGGCTATTCTCTAGAGGAAATTACTTTTCCCGTCAGAGTAATGAAGTATATGGGGGTGGATGTCATTATAGAATCCAATGCAGCTGGAGGAATGAATCCCAACCTCAAAGCAGGAGATTTGATGGTCATTACTGACCACATCAACCTAATCGGCAATAATCCTCTAATAGGGTCTAATGATGATAAACTGGGTCCCCGTTTTGTTGATATGTGTGAACCGTACGATAAGGAATTAATTGAACTTTACGAAAAGGTCGCTATGCGGGAGAGAATCAGAATCCATCGAGGAGTTTATGTAGGAGTTAGCGGCCCCAATCTTGAAACACCAGCCGAGTATAGATTCCTACGTCTAATCGGAGCAGATGCAGTAGGTATGTCCACAGTTCCTGAAGTGATTGTGGCCAAGCACAGCGGTCTGAAAGTGTTAGGTATTAGTTGTATAACTGATGAGTGTTTCCCCGACAAGCTGCAACCGGTAAATTTAGCTAAACTCATTAAAGTAGCCAATCTGACGGAACCCAAAATGACAAGACTGATAAAAGGAATATTAGGAGAGATTTGAATGGGCAAGGAGAATAAGAAGTAGTGAGAGCAAAATCGATGAACTCGAATGCTGATTTTATCTCAATTGAACATGAGATATTGAAGTTTTGGGAAGAGAATAAATGTTTTAGGAAATTGCAGAAGAAAAATGAAAGTGGTCCGCCATTTCGGTTCATTGATGGCCCCATCACAGCTAATAACCCAATGGGAGTTCATCACGCCTGGGGACGAATTCTTAAAGACATTTTTCTTCGATATAAGGCTCTTCATGGATACAGGTCTCATTATCAGAATGGATTCGACTGTCAAGGACTGTGGGTTGAAGTTGAGGTAGAGAAGGAACTCGGGTTCCATGGAAAACCCGACATAGTAAAATTTGGCCTTGCTAACTTCAGTAAGGCTTGTAGAGTACGAGTTGAAAAATTTTCCAAGATCCAGACCAGGCAGTCTATTCGCCTTGGTCAGTGGATGAACTGGGAACATTCCTATTATACCTACCACAATTCAAACATTCTTGGAATATGGCATTTTCTAAAGAAATGTCATGAAAACGGATGGATTTATCACTCCCAACTAACTATGCCATGGTGTCCTCGCTGTGGCACAAGCCTCTCAGAACATGAGATGGCCGGTTCCTATAAGGAGATGAAGCACCTTGCTGTCTTTATCAAATTATTCCTAAAAGAACGAAATGCCCATATCCTGGTTTGGACTACCACCCCGTGGACCTTAGCTGCCAATGTGGCTCTAGCAGTAAATCCCGATCTGGAGTACTGTGAGGTAGAGATAGAGCAAGAAGAGGTTCCAGTCATCGTTTGCTCCGATGTTCTACATATTCTTAAGGATAGAAAATATAAGGTTATTAAACAATTTCCAGGTAAGGAACTAACGGGATTGTCATATGAACCGATTTTATCTGGATTAGAAGTTCAGAAGCAACTAGAGCACAGGCTAGTCGCCTGGGATGCAGTAGACCCGAGTGAAGGAACAGGTGTTGTTCATATTGCGCCGGCATGTGGACGGGAGGACTACGAACTTGGAATCAAGTTAGGCCTAGCGATGCTGTCACCAGTTGATGATGAAGGAGTTTATGTTTCAGGGTATGGATGGCTAGAGGGAAAAAGAGCACTATCTTCGGCTGAAGAAATAATTGGTCATCTGAGACGGAAAAATAAGCTCTTTCATCATTATATGCATAAGCATAGTTACCCTGTTTGCTGGCGATGTAAGAATGAGCTAATCTTTCGTCTGGTTAATGAATGGTTTATTAGCTGCAAGGATATCCGTCCGGCCATGATAAAAGCTTCAGCCAAGGTCAAATGGCAGCCAGAGTTCATGGGTAAACGAATGGAAGATTGGTTACAAAATATGGGTGATTGGTGTATCTCTCGCAAACGTTTTTGGGGTCTTCCCTTACCTTTTTACAAATGTTCTGCGTGTGGAAAACTTTCAGTTGTGGGTTCTTTGGATGAATTAGAAAAATCAAGTGATGATGATGTTAAGTCGGTTCCAGAACTTCACCGTCCCTGGATTGATAAAATAAAGATTAATTGCCCTGAATGTGGAAACAAGGTCTCGCGTATCCAAGAAGTTGGAGACTGTTGGTTAGACGGCGGAATAGTTCCCTATTCTACCCGGGGCTACCTAAAGGACAGGAGAGCTTGGAAGGAATGGTATCCAGTTGAATGGGTCTGTGAAATGAGAGAGCAAATCCGGCTCTGGTTTTACTCAATGCTTTTTATGGGAGTTACTCTTGATAATCGTTCTCCTTACCAGAGAGTACTAACATATGAACGCGTTGTCGCAGAAGATGGCAGGCCATTCTCAAAAACAGGCTTTATGATTAAGCTTGATGATGTTGCTGAAGAAATGGGGGTAGATACACTGCGTTATTACTTTGCAAGCAAAAATCCTGCAAATGATATCCGTTTTGGATATAACCTGGGTTACGAAGCCAAAAGGCGCCTATTATCCTTTTGGAACATTTATGTTTTCTTCATAACCTATGCTCGCCTGGATATGCCGAATTTTGAGAAGATTGAGAGACTGTCAGACCAACTTAACAGCAGCGACCAATGGCTGTTAGCTCGTCTGTATCTTTTTGTGAATGATGTTACTTCTGCCATGGAAGAGTACGATACACCGACTGTTATTAGAGAGTTTGATTCATTCACTGAGGACGTTTCCAATTTCTATATACGGACGAATCGGCGCCGTTTTTGGATTGGTAAGTTATCGGAAGACAGACTCATCGGATACTGGTCTCTATACCAGGTGATAAGGACAACCGTGCTCATAATGTCGCCAGTCGTACCCTTTCTAACAGAAGCTATTTGGCAAGAAGGCGTACGTCCTTTTGATGCTCAAGCACCTCTATCGGTACATCTGGCCGATTGGCCAACTCTGGAAAAACGTTGGCAAAACGATAAGATTCTTAGCGAGGTTAAAGAGGTCCGCAAGGTCCTAAACTTGGCATTGAGAATAAGGAAGCGCTCTAATTTAAAGATAAGACAACCATTGTCAACATTGTATCTGCTAGGTTCTAAGTATATTATCGAGTCCTCGAAACTAATGGCTGCAACGATCCGAAATGAGATAAATGTCAAGCAAATTGAATATTTAGATTCCGAGGAAAGCCTGCAATTTGAGTACTTAACTCTTGATTTTCGTAAGGCAGGCCAGATATTAAGACAGAATTTGTCGACCGTGAAGGCGCTGCTTGAGGAGTTATCTTTTAATCAGATGAACTATGTAGTAGATCAAGCAAAAAAAAAGAAGAAGGTTGATTTACCGGGATGGAAAGAAGAACTTCCTTGTAATTTGTTTTTGGTGAAAGCTCAGCCAAGACCAAATATTATCCTGGAGAGGAAAGAGAATATAATAGTAGCTCTTGATATAAAAGTCACTGAGCCTCTTGAACGAGAAGGATGGATACGTGAAATACTGAGACATTGTCAGGTTCTCAGAAAAGATACAGAGCTAAACGTAGAAGACCGTATTAATCTTGCTATAACTACCTCATCAGCTCAGATACGTAAAGCTATCGAGGAATATACTTCCTTCATTAAAGATGAGACCTTAGCTGTGGATATTGTTGAACACTTGAATGATTCTAGCCAGGTTCGCGAAATTTCTCTTTCTGTAGGCACTGTCCAAATATCATTAACAAAGGCCTGAGGCAATGAAGTATGCAACGCAATTGTGACCAAAAGAAGGGAAATTTCAGTGTGAAGTATGATATATTCGGGATAGGTTCGGCACTGATAGATTTGTTAATAGAAATAGATGACAGTGAACTGTTGAAACTCAATCTAAAAAAGGGGCAATTCCATCTAATCGGAGAAGAGGAGTCAAAGAGACTATTAAAAAAGATTGGAAAGTACAAAGTCAAGATTGCTCCCGGGGGAAGTTCTGCTAACACATTATATGGAGCAGGACTCCTTGGCAGTAGTGTAGTTTTCTGTGGTAAAGTAGGGAAAGACGCTAACGGTGATATATACGAAAGAAGGATGTCTGAGAGTGGGGTAAGGCCAAAACTGGGCAGGTCAAAAGAAGTAACCGGTCATGCAATAACATTCATAACTCCTGATAGCGAAAGAACGTTTGCTACATATCTGGGTGCGGCATCACATCTGGAAAAAGCCGATATTTTTCTGCAAGATTTAAGAGATAGTAAGATACTCCATATTGAAGGTTATCAACTTGAAGACAAACAGTTAAGAGAGGTTTCAGTGTATGCAATGCAATTTGCTAAAGAGCATGGCACAGTGATCAGCCTCGACCTAGGCGATCCGGGTATAGTAGTTAGAAATAGAGTAACTATTAAGGAAATAATTAGAGAATACGCTGATATTGTCTTTGCCAATCAAGAAGAAGCCAGGGCTCTTATCGGTTTAGAACCGTCAGAAGCACTAAATTCCATAGCGAAATTAGGTAAAATAGCAATAGTGAAAATTGGCAAATATGGATCCCATGTTAGGCAGGGCAACGCAAGATACAAGATACCAGCCTATGAAGCGAGAGTAGTGGATACAACCGGGGCTGGCGATATGTTTGCAGCAGGATTTCTATACGGTATCTGCTCTACCTATAATTTAAGAATTTGCGGCCACATAGGTAGCTATTTTGCAGCCAAAGTTGCTGAAAAGATCGGCGCAAGACTGGAAAATATTGAGCAAAAAGAAGTTCAAGAATTGATAGAAAGAGTAAAATGAACATAGCAGAAAAAACCAGCCTGTCCTCTTTTTCTTTCTTTCCGTACGAAACACGAGATACGAGATACGAGATACGAGAATAGCCATGCTTGCATTCGTGGTGACAGGTATTGTTTTTTGTATTGATTGGTTAAGTAAATTCTATGTTAAACTAAATCTTTCTCCAGGAGCATCCGTTCCCATAATTAATGATTTTTTCTATTTGACTTATCTGAAAAATAGAGGAATTATTTTTGGTTTGTTTTTTCCACCAACTATTTCTATTATTGTAGTGAGCGGCATAATAATTGCGGTCCTGCTATTTCTTTTAGGAAAAATTTCTCTAAAAAGCCGATGGCAAAAGATTAGTCTAGGATTATTATGGGGAGGTCTACTGGCGAACTTTTTTGATCGGTTCTGGGATGGAAATGTAGTCGATTTTCTAAATTTTCGTTTCTGGCCAGTCTTTAATGTTGCCGACGTAACCATTTGTATAGGGGCAGTGCTCTTATTTATAGAAATCCTCAAAAGCAACTATTTATCTCGCTCTACCTGAAGCAGATTTTCAGAGCTCCGCACATAGAATTTTATGAATGCTATGTAAGGTAAAAAGAAAAGTTCTCTCTCCCTAAGGAGAAAGGGCGGGGGGTGAGATACGAGATACGAACAACGAGATACGAGACATGCCCAGCCTAGCGAGGCGTATCTTGTACACTGTGATCCTCTAAAGGCTTTTGAGCATCTAGAGATTTTTAAATGAACAATTCTGGTTATTGGTTTTTGGTAAAAGAGAAGGAAATTGCAAGAATAGACCTTTTTTTGAAGAAGCAACTGCCGCATCTTTCTCGTTCTTTTATTCAAGAGTTAATTCAAAAAAACAACATTTTGGTGAATGAACAGACCAAAGAACAGGACTATCTGTTAAGAAAAGGGGATAGGGTAAAGGTAAGTATTCCTTTTTCTTCTCGGCCAGATATAAGCGCTGAACCCATCGTTCTGGATATTCTATGGGAAGACTCCTGTTTATTGGTAGTGAATAAACCTGCTGGAATGTTAACTCATCCTGTCACCTTTAAGCAAAAGGGAACGCTGGTCAATGCTCTTCTTCATCATTGTCCTCATTTATCCAGGGTGGGTGGTATTCTACGGCAGGGTATTGTCCATCGTCTGGACAAAGACACCTCGGGAG
>WJOQ01000125.1 GCA_009618505.1 Clostridia bacterium
ACTTGATCTTGGCGCGGATAAGGTGTCTATAAATACGGCGGCTGTTAAGAACCCTGAGCTCATAAGAAGGGCATCTAAGGAGTTTGGTAAGAACCGGCTGGTGGTGGCTATTGATGGCAAGAAGAATCCATTGGGCAGTGACCTTCCCCGGCTGGAGGTAGTAGTGAAGAGCGGAAGTGAGACAACAGGGATGGAGATTGTTGACTGGGCCAAGCGAGTGGAAGAGCTGGGAGCTGGGGAGATTTTGCTCACCAGCAAGGATGCTGATGGAACAAAAGAAGGATACGATTTGGAGATGACCAGAGCCGTAGCTGAGGCGGTCAGTATCCCAGTTATTGCTTCTGGCGGTGCTGGTAGGTTAGAGCACCTTTATGATGCTGTGGTAACAGGTAAGGCATCGGCAATTTTAGCCGCTTCAATCTTCCACTTTGGGGAGATTTCCATTCCGCAAGCTAAGCATTACCTAAAAGAAAGAGGGATACCAGTAAAAATATAATGGGTGTTAGGAAGAAGATATATTATGGTGGAAAAATTAAGTTTGTTTGAAAGTGGGCAAGCTCAACTAGATGAGGCGGCTAGTATATTGAATTTGGAGCCGGGTATTCATGCTATTCTAAGAGGATCTATGAGGGAGTTACATGTATCTACACCACTGAGGATGGATGACGGATGGAAGGCACTGCGATAAACGAGGCAAGAGCCATTGGTGTTTTCGACTCTGGGGTGGGGGGATTAACCGTATTAAAGGAAATTATTTCCCTTCTTCCAAATGAAAATTTGCTTTACCTGGGGGATACTGCCAGGGTTCCTTATGGGGCGAAACCCAAATTGACCATTATCCAATACGCTTTAGAAGACGCAAGATTTCTCGTGAAACAAAAAGTTAAAGCTTTGGTCGTAGCTTGTAACACAATATGTGCCCAGGCTATGAGCGAATTGAGAGAGGAATTTGACTTACCAATAATCGATGTAATCTATCCAGCTTCAAGAGCGGCAGTAAAACAGACCAAGAAGAAAAGAATCGGTGTAATAGGAACCGAAGGAACCATAAATAGTGGCGTTTACTACCAGGTCATCAAGCGATTAGATAACGAAATAGAGATATTTTCCAAAGCATGTCCCTTATTCGTTCCTATTGTGGAAGAGGGTTTGTTAGAAGGAGAGATACCCCAGAAGGTTGCGGATATGTATCTTTCGGAGCTGGTAAAAAAGCGGATAGATGTCCTCATTTTGGGTTGTACTCACTATCCCCTATTAAAAGAACCTATCTCCAGATGCATGGGGTCAGAGGTTACTCTGCTTAATCCTGCTATGGCAGTAGGTAGAGAATTAAAGAACAGATTGTTAGAAAACAATCTGTTAAGCAATAAAGCAGGGGGATACCGGAAATTCTTTTTCACCAGTCAAGCTCAAAAGGCGAAGAGAATTATCCAGTACTTGGATATAAGAGTCGATAATATCGAAGTAGCTGATTTTCAAAGTCAAGGGCTTTGCTGATACCAGTAGGAAGGTGACGATTAAGTAATAGAAAGGGGATATATTTTGGACAAGAAAATTTTAAGTTTATTTAAGATTGCACAAGCCCAGCTAGATGAAGTGGCTCATATACTGAATTTGAAGCCAAGTATTCATGCTATTCTTAGAGAACCAAAGAAAGAGGTGCATATATCTATACCGGTAAGAATGGATAATGGGGAGGTCAAGATTTTTAGGGGGTTTAGGGTTCAACATAATGATGCCCGTGGTCCATTTAAAGGGGGTATCAGATTTCATCCCGATGAGACCATTG
>WJOQ01000404.1 GCA_009618505.1 Clostridia bacterium
GGAGATTCCTTTCCGTCTAAAATAGCGTAAGAGACTACCTTTATTGTATGATTAATATGGTCAAAGATGACTAAAGTATGACTGAGCATAAATAGGGAATCGGGAAGATTTAAGTCATCTCTGTTTTTCTCATGAATCTCTTCCCAGAAACGGACCATGTCATAACCAACATAACCTATTGCTCCTCCTGAAAAACGAGGAAGTTCTGCTGAATTAACCGTTTTGTAGCCAGCCATAATCTTTTTTAAGGCATCTAAGGGGTCTTTCTCCACTCTTAGAATTTCACTTTTTCCCTGTCGGATAATTTCTATTCTTTCCCTTTTGCTTTTGAAAACAAGGACAGGGTCGCTGCCTAAGAAAGAATATCTTCCTAGTTGTTCGCCTTTTTCTACACTTTCTAAAAGATAGGAGAATTTTCCCTGACCCAGTTTAATGAAAGCAGAGACAGGAGTTTCTAAGTCAGCTAAAATCTCTCGCCAGACAGGAATAAGATTCCCTTTTCCCGCCAATGCTTCAAATTCTTTTTCTTGCGGATAATACAATGATTTACTCCTTACTGAAGTCCTATATGGTGGGATGGGGGTTTCACCCCACCCCACAAAAGTCAGGCTTTCGACCGAGCTCTCTTATGTCTGAGGGACCTTGGGCAGCGAAGCGAGCGCCTCCTTTACCTTTTCTTCGGGATAAGCGTAGTCTTTCAGCCTGCCGTGCAGATAAGCATCATAGGCAGCCAGGTCAAAATGACCATGTCCACTGTGAGCTATCAGGATAGTTTTTGCTTCACCTGTTTCCTTGCAGCGAAGGGCCTCATCAATGGCTACCTTGAGGTTATGGCATGGTTCCGGAGCAGAGATAATGCCCTCAGTTCGGGCAAACTTTATACCTGCCTCGAAGGTGGGAAGTTGAGGTACAGCCCTGGCCTCGACTAAGCCCAGGTTATAGAGATGGCAGATGATTGGTGCCATCCCATGGTAACGTAACCCTCCGGCATGGACTGGGGGTGGAATAAACTTATGCCCCAGGGTATACATCTTGAGCAAGGGAGTGAGGCCAGCTTCATCACCGAAGTCGTAGGTATAGGGACCCTTAGTCAAACTCGGGCAGGCTTCAGGCTCAACGCAGATAATGCGTAGATCTGGTTTCTTCCCGCTAATTTTGTCCCTGATCCAGGGTAGGAATTGCCCAGCGAAGTTTGAGCCGCCTCCAATATTCCCCACGATAATGTCGGGATAGGCATCTGCCATCTCCATTTGTATTCGGGTCTCCTCTCCTATAATGGTCTGATGCAGCAGAACGTGGTTGAGCACACTACCCAGAGAATATTTGGATTCCTCCTGGCTAGCAGCCTCCTCTACTGCCTCACTAATGGCAAGGCCCAGGCTCCCGGGACAATCGGGGTCCTCCGCTAAGATACGTCGTCCTGTCTTGGTATTCTTGCTAGGACTGGGAACACACTCAGCTCCCCAGGTCTCCATCAAGATACGACGATAGGGCTTCTGGTCATAGCTAATCCTAACCATATAAACCTTAATCTCAACGCCGAACATCGCACCGGCCATGCTCAAGGCACTTCCCCATTGCCCGGCACCGGTCTCAGTGACTATGCGTTTGGTGCCCTCCATCTTATTATAGTAGCACTGAGCTAGGGCCGTATTGGGTTTATGACTACCAGCCTGGCTTGTCCCTTCGTATTTGAAGAAAATCTTTGCTGGTGTGTCTAAAGCTTTCTCAAGTCGATATGCTCGATGTAATACAGTGGGTCTCCAGGTACGATAAATAGACTGTACTTCCTCAGGGATTTCAATGTAGCGCTCAGGGCTGAACTCCTGCTGAATCAGTGCCATAGGAAAGATGGGCGCTAGGTCATCAGGCGTAACTGGTTTACCCGTGCCTGGATGCAAAACTGGCGGCAATGGTTTTGGCAAATCAGGCAGGATATTGTACCAATGGGTTGGCATCTTCTTTTGATCAAGAAAGTACTGTGTTCTCTCCATTTTAATCTCCTCCTTTTGAAGATTTTTTCTTGCTTACTAAGCGAATATCTAACTCCTTCTTTATGGACAATCTTTTCTTATTCTTATATTTTCACCTCCTGTCTTTTTGATTTTTCCTTAAGTTTTTTTCTATCTTAATTCCTCTTGACCAGCAGGATACTTCCACAAAAAAACCGAGCGATCAGCCCGGTGTTTAAAAATACCCTCTAACCCTGGCTCATCTTATCTCGTCTATTCTAATCTGGAAATTACTTGCCAGACTCTACTTTTCCATGTTTTGAAAGGATTTCGGCTTTGCCTCTAATCTTTATGGCTGAAATATGTTCGGTGAACTGAGAGATCCAAACCTCACCCTTATCTAGTTTTTCCGTATGGTGAACGACTGTTTCTTTGCCTCGCGTCAAGCCAATAATAGTAACCCCATTCTCGCAGGCTTTGACTAGAATAAAATCACCTCTTTCTACTTCTTCCATCTATTCCTCGTATCTCACATCTCGATGCTCGATCCTGGATACTCGTTTTCGTTCATACCTCGTCCTTTGTTTTTCTGTTTTTACGAGCATCGAGCATCTAGAATCGAGTATCCAGAACTTGGACCCTTTTCTTTTTCTAAGGTACGATTCACGATTCACCATTCACGAACAACGGGTTTTGTTTATCTCTTAGGAATCTGATGTCTTGCTCTGGCTCCGGTCAATCCCGGTTTCTTTCTTTCTTTCATCCTGGGGTCCCTTGTTAGGAAACCCGCTTTTTTCAGGATTCCTTTTAGCTCAGGATTTATCTTCAGGAGAATGCGAGAAAGTCCGAGCCTTATAGCTTCAGCCTGGCCGGTTAAGCCTCCTCCTTTGACTTTTGCCTCTACATCAAATCTGTCCAGAAAATCTACTTTCTCTAAGGGCTCCTTTATTATTTTGATATAAGTCTTGCGGGGAAAGTAATCATCAATAGTCCTTTTGTTAACCATCATATTACCCTTGCCCGCCTTCATCCTTACCTGCGCTGTTGCCGTTTTTCTTCTTCCTGTAGCAGCATATCCTTCCATTTTATTTATCTCGCTCCTTGTTATGTTAAATCAGTATAAGCTGATGTTACCAGAAAACTTAAACTCGTCAAGGATATATATTTTTGACGTATTCAAATTTTTCGCTAGTATGGGAGTAGACTTCTAAGAATATTCTAATGAGGAGGTGAGAGGAATGAGGTCATGGCTAGGATGGATCCTGCTTATCCTGGGATTTGTTGTCCTTATCCCTACTTCCGTGGGAGGAGACAAGGTATGTGCATTGGGATACGATGCTCTGTGTAGTTGGAGCCCCTATAGCTCCATCATTCTTTGGATTGGTGCGGGAATTAATTTCTGGCTGGCTGGCAAAAAGAAAAAGAAAGCGAAGTAGAAAGGGTTTCAGTTATCGTCTCTAATGGTAAAGAATTCAAAAGACTGGTTCTATTCAACAGGGGTAGTTTCTGGAATGAGGTATTTGAAGAACTTTGACTCCAGGGGTACTACGATGAGCGTCTTCTGGGTAAGAGTTTCTCGGTAAGTTTCTAAAGTTTTCAAATAATTGAAGAAATCAGGGTCTTGCTCATAGGCCTGAGCATAGGTAGCGGTAGCTCTGGCATCTGCCTGTCCTTTTATCTCCTGGGCTTTTCGGTAAGCTTCTGACCTTATTTGGGCCAGTTCCTTTTCCATCTCTCCTAAGATTTTAGCTCTCTCACCTTCTCCTTCCGATAAATACCTGTTTGATATTCGGTTTCTCTCGGCTTTCATTCTGGAAAAAACAGCATCAGTATTAGCTTTGGGAAGATCAGCCCTGGTGATTCTCACATCTATAATTTCTATTCCATATTGCCTGGTAACAGTATCACTCTTTTTGGTGACATCTCTCATAATTTTTTCTCTACCCGCCTCTATCTTTTCTATCTCTTCTCTTTCTCTTTTTCTCTCTTCTTCCCAGGTTACTTCGGTAGAGATGATTTCTCTATCAGATGTTCTTATGATCTCCATCATATTATATTTACCCACCTCTTCCCTGAGCACAGAATAGATAATATCATCAAGTCGCGCGTAAGCTCCCACCTCGTTTCTGACCGTCTTCAGAAAGAGAAGGGGATCAACTATTCTCCATCGGGCATAGTTGTCAAGGAATATATACTTTTTGTCCTCAGTAACACATCTTCTGGCAGTAGCACCGTATTCCAGCAGTCGATCCTCAAATCTATTCACCTTCTGGATAAAAGGTTTTTTTATGTAAAGACCGGGTTTTTTAACTGTTTTTATGGGCCTTCCCAGTTCAGTGATAACTACCTGATTTATTTCATTGACAGTATAGACAGTGGAATTAAGCGTTAAAAGGCCTATTACTACAATGATAATTTCCAGCAGCAGGTAATTACTTATTTTGGGAATGATATTTTTCTTAGCAGCCATATCTTATCTCTTAGATGATTCCTCTAAACCTTTGTCTCTCAGATTCAAGAATTTCAAAAGTCCCTCCTCAGTCTCTGAGATAACGATTTTTTCAATTTCTGGCAAAATATCTCGCATTGTCTCTAGGTAAAGCCTATCTTTGGTTACCTGTTTTGCTTTTTTATATTCCTTTAGTCTTTGCAAGAATCTATTGGCATCACCTTGAGCATGTTTTGTTCTTTCTACCGCGTATGCTTCTGCTTGTCTTATTGTCTTTTCTGCCTCACCCCTGGCTTTGGGGATTTCCTGATTATATTTTCCCAAAGCTTCATTGATGAACCGCTCTCTATCTTCCTTGGCGCTGGCAACCCTTTCGAATGCCTCTTTTACCTCACCGGGAGCATGAACATCTTGCAGTTTTACTGTAACTACATAAATACCACTTTTATATAGGTCCAGAATTTCCTGCAGTTTATTGGCTGTTACCTCCTGAATTTCTTCTCGTCCCACGGTTAAGGCTTCATCCACACCTCTATCTCCGATGGTTTGTCTCATCGCCGCCTCGGCAGCATTCTTTATGGTTTTTTTGACATTTCTAACATTGAAAAGATAATCTTTAGCATCCTTGATTCTATACTGAACAATAAACCAGAGGTCAACTATGTTTATATCTCCTGTCAACATTAAAGCTTCTTCTTCAATAGATTCATAAACGGCAGGGGGACCTGTCCTTATAGTTCTATAGCCAATTTCCATCTTTTGAACCTTGGCTACTTGGGGCTTGTCTATTCTCTCCACCGGCCAGGGTATATGGTAATACATCCCCGGACCTTTAGAAGTATAATATCTTCCCCAACGTCGGACTACCCCTTCTTGCTCCGGGTGGACAATATAAACACCTGAGAGAGCCCAGAGGACTATAACAACTATGACTATTACCAATCCTATTCTTTTACGATTCATATGTTTCTACTTTCGATGCTCGATCCTGGATACTCGATGCTCGTAAAGGGAGAAAGACAAAGGATGAGGGATGAAAAGCAAAACGAGTGTGGAGAATCGAGCATCTAGTATCGAGAATCGAATCTCACTTCATTATACCATAAGTGGTGAATATTCTCAAGACCTCGTTGGGTAATTCAGCTAAGCGGTCCCTTTTTATAATAACATAATCATCTATGAGAAATTTGGCACATTTTTCGTGTTCGGCTCCAATGACAAACAGAAAGGGAAGAATTCCATCTTCTTGCAGACCCTTGAGGCTCTCTCTTACCTCCCCGGGAGTATCTGGCTCTCCATCAGTAATGATACAAAACCCCTTGGGTATGCCTTCAACCTTCTTCAGATTATCAGAAATGTATTTTATAGCATTGACCATCAAGGTGCCTCCGTAAGGAGATAGGGACATTATTCTTCCTCTGTTTTCTTCACCATAATTTTCTTTAAAGTCTTTTATTGTATAGACTGTATCCTTATAATTCCTTATTTCTCTGAATAAGATTCCCCCCGAATGGAAAGCAAAAATGCCGAAAGGATAACCAGAATAGTTCAATGCCTCACCCTGTATCAATAAAGCATCCTTAATATAATCAATTATTCTGTATCCAAATCCAAAAGCAGTAGAAGAACTTATATCTGCTAAAATGGCCCAGGCTGCCTTTTTTTTAATTCTGGCTCTCTTGCGAAACATCTTTTTATTTGGTCTTACCCCGGTAGCCTCATATTCTAATTCTGCCTGGACGTATTCTCCTATGTTAATTTCCTCGCCGGCTCTAGCTTTCTTTTTTCCTCTATATCTTTCCTCTAATCTTTTAAAGTAACTCTCAATGGCTCTAATTTCTCCATCATATTTTTCTATTGTCTTATGTGCTGTCTCAATATCGCTGCGGGAGCCCTGGGGTATGGCTATATTCACTCCTGGACTTGGCTTGGGTACTATCTTTCTAAAATAACCACTGCCTATCCAATAGCTGAGCTTGTCTTTTTCTGAAGTAGAGTCTATTTTCTCTTTCTCTTTCTCTCTCTCTTTCTGTCTCTTTTCCCTTTTATCTTGCTTTTCGCTCTCTTTTTCTTTCTTAAAGCGAGGTTCTCTCTCTTTGTGCTCGCCTGGAATTGATTCCTCTGGCTGATTTTTCTTTGTTTTTTTCTTTGGACTTATCTTTTTTTGCTGCTCTTTTTTGCCTGATGAAGTTTTTCTTTCTTTTCTATCCTGAGCTGAACGGCGCTTCCTATCCTCTTCCCTCCCTTCCCTTGGTTTTACAGAACCCTTGTATTTTTTGGGAAGACCTGGACTCATTCTACTATGGCCCCTGCCAGCAAAGGGAGGAAGTTGACTCATAGGCTGCTTGATATCAAAATTTTTCTTGAATTTGACATATATTTTTTCTGTCGCTTCTAAAGAGACATGAATATCCTCATTTTCTGCACTTCGCGCTATACTTACACATTCATTTAAGAGATTATTGTACTGAGGAGGGACCTCATCAATAGTCTCATCAAGCAAAGTCTTTTGCAGAAAAAATTCCCTGAAAGCACTTAACCCCTTTTTCTTTTTCATTAAGTATTTG
>WJOQ01000070.1 GCA_009618505.1 Clostridia bacterium
AGTTTCTTTGTTTAGCTCTCCTGAAACCTTCTTCCCATTTAGTTAAAGGGAGCTTATCAGTTACTAAGGAGCCAAGGTTGACCTTTCCCTCTCTCATTAATTTCAATACTTTAACCCAGGCGGAAGGCTTCTGAGTATGAGAACCAATCAATGTTATTTCTCTGTCAAAAAGAATATGGTCAAAGTCAAGATTAATTGCCTGATGTACGATTCCAACTTGAATATATCTGCCCTTTTTTCTAACTAGTTCCAACCCTAAGTGAACTGCTCTGGTAGCTCCGGAACACTCAAAAACCACATCCGCACCATAGCCATCGGTCAGTTTCTTAATAAATTCACCTACATCTTTATTCTCTAGATTTATAGTCTTATCTGCGCCAAGTTTCTTAGCCAGTGCTAAGCGGTAATCATCACCTGCAACTCCACAAACTACTACCATAGCTCCTTCTGCCCTGGCAACCTGAGCAACTAATAAACCCAGAGGGCCAGGCCCTAGGACAAGTACTACTTCATCTTTAAGAACTTTAGCCTGCTCCATAACAGCATGAGTAGCACAGGCTAATGGTTCACTAAGAGCTCCAGAGGAAAAATCAACATTGGAAGGAAGTTTGTGGATACTCATTTGGCGAATAACAAAATATTCAGCAAAGGCGCCATTGACTTTTGAGCCTAAGCCTCGACGATAAGAACACAAATTGTAATCCTTGCTCTGGCAAAATTTGCATTTTCCACAAATATAGGCAGTTGTCTCTGAAGTTACCCTATCCCCCACTTTAAGCTCTTTGACTCCCTCTCCAATCTCCACTATCTCTCCTGAAACCTCGTGTCCCAAGACCACCGGAGGCTTAACCGCAGAATAACCATAAATGTCAGTTCCACAGATTCCGGCTGCCTTCACCATAACCTTTACCTGGTTCGGTCCCGGCACCGGCTCTGGAATATCCATTAATCTAATCTTATCTTCTGTTAGTTTCACTACTGCTTTCATTTGTGGTATACGCTATCCGCTATACGCTAATCAAGGCATTACAGCGATCTTTATTCCCTCTTGATTTACCAGCATATCCAATACTCTGGGGAAATCGCTCAGAGGAAACTGATCCGTTATTAAAGAGTCAGCATCTATTCTCCTCTGAGAAATTAGATTTAGGGCTCTCTTTACATACTGAGGAGTATGATGGAAGATACCTTTTATAGTAATCTGTGAATAATGCAAAAGCTTAGTATCAATAGTTATTTTTGTTCCTGAAGGACAACCCCCAAAAAGGTTGGCTATTCCTCCTTTTCTCACCATCAAAATGGTTTCCTCCCATACCTCAGGAATTCCGGTTGCTTCTATAGCTACGTCTACTCCCCTGCCTTTTTCGGTGAGCTTCCTCACTGCCCCAACCGCATCTTCTGCTTTAGAGATGTCTATCACCTCATCAGCCCCCAGCTTCTGGGCTAGGTTCAATCTTTGTCTCTTTAGATCAGTGGCAATGACCCTGGCACCTTTGAGGCGTGCCAATTGAACATACATCAATCCAATCGGCCCTAATCCATTAATGACAACTGTATCCCCTAAAGCTATATTAGAATTTTCTACTCCATGCACTACACAAGCCACAGGTTCTACTAAGGCTGCCTCTTTATAAGAAAGACCGGAGGGGATTTCTAGTAAATTCTGGCTGGTAATTGGCCCCAGTACCTCTACATACTCAGCAAAGGCGCCGCTGAGCCTTAGCGTTATATTTTCACACATGCTCTGTTGGCCTATTTTGCAGTAATAACAGTGA